>NZ_JBWOMN010000062.1:0-7128 GCF_056449545.1 Oceanicella sp.
GGACTCCTGGCTGGCGGACAGGGAGGAGCGGCGCGTGCGCGCCGCTCCCATGCGCGGGGTGGGGATCAGTTGGATTTCGGCGGGGTCCAGGTCTGGCCGCCCATGCCGGACATGCCGCCCATTCCCGACATGCCGCCCATGCCGGACATTCCCGACATTCCCGACATGCCGCGCATGCGACCGGTGAAGGGCGCGCGCGGGTAGGAGACCTTCGCGGTCCACTGGGTGCAGAACCAGCCGCCGCCCTGCCCGGAGAACCCACCCATGCCAGACATGCCGCCCATGCCGCTCATGCCGCTCATGCCGCCCATGCCGGACATGCCGCCCATGCCAGACATGCCGGACATGCCGCCCATACCGGACATGCCGCCCATGCCGCTCATGCCGGACATGCCGTCCATGCCGGAGATGCCGCCCATGCCGCCCATGCCGGACATGCCGCCCATGCCGCTCATGCCGCTCATGCCGGACATGCCGCCCATGCCGGACATGCCGCCCATGCCGGACATGCCGGACATGCCGCCCATGCCGTAGCTGCGTCCGCCGGCATAGGACCACTGGGTGCAGACCCAAGCTCCACCGCCGCCGCCGCCGTAACCAGACATGCCGCTCATGCCGCCCATGCCGGACATGCCGGACATGCCGCTCATGCCGCCCATGCCGGACATGCCGCCCATGCCGCCCATGCCGGACATGCCGCCCATGCCGCTCATGCCGCCCATGCCGGACATGCCGCCCATGCCGGACATGCCGGACATGCCGCCCATGCCGCTCATGCCGCCCATGCCGGACATGCCGCCCATGCCGGACATTCCCGACATGTCGGAGGCGGCCACGGCTGCAGTCGCGATCAATGACCCCGAGCACAGAATGGCCGCCATGGTTCCCTTGAAGGATTTCTTCATCAGGTTTTCTCCTCTTCCGTTCGCCTGGCGTTCCGTCAGGCGGCTTGTCGCCGCTGACGCACGCCGCTTCTCTGGGTCATCCCAGAAATCGTGAAAATCGTAGCGCCGGCGGGCGCGTCATCGCGCGGCGTGCCAGTTGCGGATGTCGTAGGGGCCGGTCATCCCGGGATGGATGAAAGGCGTGAACCAGGCGCCCTGATCCTCGAGAAACCGCAGGCTGGCCGGGTAGGGCGGCTGCACGCCGGTGAGCGCGCGGCCATACCAGGCGTCGCCCTTGCGCATGCGCTCGATGACCGGCGCGTCGGCGGGGCGTCGGTCCGGCGCGACGCCGGCCACGAAGGGCTCGGCGGGCTGGATGCTGTCCTGCGCGAAAGCCCCGGCGGCGATCGAGCAGCCGATCGCCAGAGAAATCATCAGAATCCCGTGCTGCATCTTTTCCCCGTTCCTCCCGGTTCGCGGGGCCTCGGCGGCTGCGCGTCATGCCCCTGCATTCGACTCGACATTTACCATTTCGCGGATGGAGGCGGCAAAAAATAATGAGCAATAATAATATCTTAGAATGATTTCGGCATGGGTTTGGCATGACATTCTGTCCGGCCCGCAGCGCGGTTGCGCGAAAATCCAAGGATTCTCGCGCCGTGCGGTCTGACAAAATGTCATGCCGCGCGCCGGCGCCCTGTCATGTGGCATAATGATGCATTCGGGCGGCCGGCGCGGCGCGGTTGACGTAGGCGGAATTCGCGGGTTCTGTGGCCGCCGACGCCCCGCGGACGCCTGGGATCCGGGCGGGGCGCGCAGGCGAGAGGGTCGAAGATGAGCGTAACCCGCGACGAGGTTCTGGCGGCGCTGGGCGCGGTGGCGCATCCGCGCAGCGGCGTCGCGCTGCCCGAGGCCGACGTGATCCGGGCGCTGGAGATCGAGGACGGCGCGGTGCGGCTGATCCTCGACGTGCCGGCGGCGGATGCGGCGGCCATGCAGGCGGCGCGGGCCGAGGCGGAGGCGCGCATCGCGGCGCTTGACGGGGTCGCGTCCGCGAGCGTGCTGCTGACCGCGCCGCGCGCCGCGCCCGAAGATGACGCGGATGATGCGCCCCGATCGTTGCCGGGGGTGGCGCGGGTGATCGCGGTGGGATCGGGCAAGGGCGGGGTGGGAAAATCCACGGTCTCGGCCAATCTGGCGCTGGCGCTGGCGGATCTGGGGCTGCGGGTCGGGCTGCTTGACGCCGATCTCTGCGGGCCGAGTCAGCCGCGCATGATGGGGGCGCCGGGGCGGCCCATCGGGCGCGAGAACACGCTGGTGCCGCTGGCCGCGCACGGGATCAAGATGATGTCGGTGGGCTCGCTGATGGAGGAGGGCCGCGCGTTGGTCTGGCGCGGACCGATCCTGGCCAACGCCATCGCGCAGCTGCTGCGCGACGTGGCCTGGGCGCCGCTCGACGTGCTGGTGGCGGACCTGCCGCCGGGCACCGGCGACGTGCAGATCGCGCTGTCCCAGACCATTCCGCTCGACGGCGCAGTGATCGTCACCACGCCTCAGGACATCGCGTTGCTGGACGCGCGCCGGGCCATCGACATGTTCCGCCAGACCGGCACGCCGGTGCTGGGCCTGATCGAGAACATGTCCACCCATGTGTGCAGCAATTGCGGGCAGGAGGACGCGGTGTTCGGCCATGGCGGCGGCGAGGCCGAGGCCGCGGCGCAGGGCATCCGGTTTCTCGGCGCGCTGCCGCTGACGCGGGCCCTGCGCGAGACCTCGGACACCGGAACCCCCATGGTGCGCGCCGCCCCGGACAGCGCCGAGGCGGCGCGGTTTCGCGAGATCGCGGCGGCGCTGGCCGAGACGCTGCCCGATGCGCCGGATGCGCCGGATGCGCGGGGGAACGCGCGGGCGGACGCACGGGCCGATATGGGGGCTGATGCGGGGGCCGATTTGGGGGCCGATTTGGGGGCCGAATCTGCCGCCTGAACGCGCGGCGCCCGCGGCGATTTCGCTGGGCGGGGCGGGCGTGCGGGGGTAGCCTCGCGCAGGCCCGTGGACCCGGCGCGGTCGGGCCGGGCGCCGCTCTGGCCGCTGACAGGACGCAATCATGACCTATCGACCGAATCCGGACCGCTACGCCCGCATGACCTACAACCGCTGCGGGGCCAGCGGGCTGCGCCTGCCGGCGATCTCGCTGGGGTTGTGGCATAATTTCGGCGACGACACGCCCCACGAGACGAAGCGGGCGATCTGCCGCACCGCGTTCGACCTCGGGATCGCCCATTTCGATCTGGCCAACAATTACGGCCCGCCGCCGGGGGCCGCCGAGGCGGCCTTCGGCGAAATCCTGCGCAGCGATTTCGCCGGGCTGCGCGACGAACTGATCATATCCTCGAAGGCCGGGTATCTGATGTGGGACGGGCCCTATGGCGAATGGGGGAGCCGCAAGAGTCTCATCGCCTCCTGCGATCAGAGCCTGACGCGCCTGGGGCTCGATTACGTGGACATCTTCTATTCGCATCGTTTCGACCCGGGCACGCCGCTGGAGGAGACCATGGGCGCGCTCGACGCCATCGTGCGTTCGGGCAAGGCGCTGTATGCGGGGATCTCGTCCTACAATTCGGCGCGCACCCGCGCGGCGGCGGCGATCCTGAAGGATCTGGGCACGCCCTGCGTCATCCATCAGCCGAGCTACAACATGCTCAACCGCTGGTTGGAGCGCGACGGGTTGAAGGACACGCTGGCCGAACTGGGCATCGGATCCATCGCCTTCACGCCGCTGGCGCAGGGGATGCTGACCGCCAAATACCTGTCCGGCACGCCGGAGGGCAGCCGGGCGACGCAGGGCAAGTCGCTGCGCCCGGCGGCGCTGAGCGAGGCGGCGCTGGACAATATCCGGGCGCTGGACCGCATCGCGCAAAAGCGCGGCCAGACGCTGGCGCAGATGGCCATCGCCTGGGTGCTGCGGGGCGGCGGCGTCACCTCGGCGCTGATCGGGGCCTCGCGCCCCGAGCAGGTCATCGACTGCGTCGGGGCGCTCGACAACCTGGGGTTTTCGCCGGAGGAACTGGCGGAGATCGACCGCTACGCCAGTGACGCGGACATCAATCTTTGGGCGCAGTCCGCTGAAATCGAGGGCTGACGGCGATCCCGGGGGGCGCCGGCGGGCCGGGCATGGATTGGGGCATGGATTTGGGGTTGCCGGGCGCGCGGGCCATTGCCTTCGTCCGCGCAATGCCCGCAGATGCGGGCGCGGGGCGTTTTCGCCGCCAGCCGGGGGGCGACATCACCATGCGGGACAGCGCAGCGAGAAAAGACCGGATCGATCTGACCGGCGCGGCGGTGCTTGTGGGGTTCACGCTGGCCATGGGGTTGAATCAGTCCATGGTGAAGATCGTCAACGAGGGCATGTCGCCGGCGTTTCAGGCCGCCATGCGTTCGGTGGCCGCGGCGCCGCTGGTGCTGGCCTATGCGTTGGCCACCGGGCGGCGGCTGTCGGTGCGCGACGGCAGCCTTGGTCCGGGCATCGTCAGCGGGCTGTTGTTCTCGGTCGAATTCCTGCTGCTGTTCCAGGCGCTTGAATACACCAGCGTCGGGCGGGCCTCGGTGCTGTTCTACACCATGCCGGTCTGGGTGACCTTCGCCGCGCATTGGCTGCTGCCGGGCGAGCGGCTGACGCGGCTGCGCCTCGCCGGGCTGGCGCTGGCGGTGGCCGGGGTGGCGCTGGCGCTGCTGTGGAACGACGCGCCCAGCACCGACAGGGCGCTTCTGGGCGACCTCATGTGCATCGGCGCGGCGATCTGCTGGACCGGCATCGCGCTGGTGGCGCGCATGACCCGGCTGTCGCGCGCCGCGCCGGCGATGCAGCTGAGCTACCAGCTTGTGGTGTCGGCGATCGCGCTGGGCCTGACGGCGCCGCTGTTCGGGCCGATGCTGCGCGACATGACGCCGCTGGTGCTGGGGGTGTTCGCGGTGCAGGTGATCGGCGTGGTCTGCATCGGCATGGCGGCGTGGTTCTGGGTGCTGTCGATCTATCCGGCCTCGGACATGGCGGTGTGGGGGTTCCTGACGCCGGTGTTCGGGGTGATCTTCGGCTGGCTCATTCTGGACGAACCGATCTCGGCCTCGCTGGTCGCGGCGCTGGTCCTGGTCGGCGCCGGGGTGTTTCTGGTCAACCGCAAGCCGCGGGCGCGCTGACGGCGGGCCGCAGGAGCGCGCGCAAGGGGGGCCGCAGGGGGGGTAGACGTTCCTCTGGCGCGACAGGAAAGTCGGCACGCACCGACACCGATTCGGGAAACCGGATGCGGCGGGCGCCGGTCAGGGGGCCAGAAAGCTCAGTTCCGCCTGGCGCAGCAGGTTGTCGACATAGGTCCGGGCGCTCCAGCCGCACTGGCCGGTGAGCTGGTCCCAGGTCTGGAACGACAGCATCGCCCAGAACAGGTCGGCGGCCTCGTCCACGGACCAGCCGGGGCGCAGGTCGTTCTCGGCGGCGAGGGTCTCGATGGTGACGCGGCATTCGGCGCGCACCGCGCCCATGCGGTCATCCCAGGCGGCGCGGGCCTCGGGGTCGCTGTCCTTGATCGCCAGCAGGGCGCGGGCCATGCCCTGGATGTCGGGCGCGTGGCGCCCCCAGAACCTGATCAGCTCGCGCATTTTCAGTCGACCGGTGGCGGCCTGCAGGTAGGGCTGCAGGCGGGCCTCGACGCCCAGCGCCTCGTCCATGTGGCGCGTGGCGGCGATCAGCAGGTCGGCGCGGGTGTCGAAATGCAGATACAGCGCCTGGCGCGAGACCCCGGCGGCGCGGGCGATGTCGGACATGCGCGCGCCCTGGCCGCGATTGCCGGCCATCAGATCCCAGGTCGCTTCGAGAATGCGGGCGCGGGTGCCCGAGGTTTTTCTTGACATGCTGTAAAGTGACGCCTATTTGACAGTCTGTCAATTTACACAGTGTCAAGAAAAGGAAGCATCATGAAACTGATCGTATTCGGGGCCACCGGAACCCTTGGGCGGGTGCTCGTGGCCCATGCGCTGAAGGCCGGGCACGCGGTCACCGCCTTCACCCGCAGCGGCGATTTTCCCCATGCCCGCCACCGCGATCTGCGCGTGGCGCGGGGCGACGCGCTGGACGCGGGCGCGGTGGCCGCGGCGATGCCGGGCCACGACGCGGCGCTGTGCGCGCTTGGCGCCGGGCGCAAGGGCGGGGTGCGCGCGCAGGGCACCGCGAACATCCTCGCGGCGATGCAGGCGGCGGGCGTGCGCCGCCTGGTCTGCCTGACCACGCTGGGGGCCGGGGACAGCGCCGGGAACCTGAATTTCTTCTGGAAACACATCATGTTCGGGCTGCTGCTGCGCCCGGCGATGGCGGATCACGAGGCGCAGGAGGACGCGATCCGCGCCAGCGACCGCGACTGGACCATCCTGCGCCCGGCGGCCTTCACCGACGGGCCGGCGACCGGGCGGGTCCGGCACGGATTTTCCGGCGACGGGCGCAACGGACTGGCGCTGAAGATCTCGCGCGCCGACGTCGCCGATTTCATGCTGGCGCAGCTTGAGGACACGACCTATCTGCGCCGCGCCGCCAGCCTGTCCTACTGAGTGTTCCTGGAAAGGAGAAAACCATGTCCACGCAATGGATCCAGTATCTGACCGGTTTCGCGGCTGTCTTCAGCTGGCTGATCGCCGGGGTCTTCATGGCGTTTTCGGATTTCGTGATGAAGTCGCTCGGCGCGCTGCCCGCCGCGCAGGGGGTGGCGGCGATGCAAAGCATCAACGTGCTGGTCTATCGTTCGATCTTCATGTTCGGGCTGTTCTTCGTGGCCGCCGCCAGCCTGGCGTTTCTGGGGCTCGGCTATGTCGGCGAAGGGTCCGTGGCGCTGAGCGCCGCCGCGATCATCTATCTGGTCGCGGTGATGGGCGGGTCCTTTGTCGGCAACATCCCGCTCAACAACCAACTGGCGGCGGTGAACCCGGAATCGGGCGCCGCGGCGGCGCTGTGGCGGCGGTATCTGCGGCGCTGGGGGCTGTGGAACCATTTGCGCGCGCTGGGCGCCGGGGGCGCGGCGCTGCTGATGACGCTGGCGGCGCTGGACGCGGTCTGAGGGTCAGCCCGGCCCGGCGAGGCTGCGCAGGCATTGTTCCTGCGCGGCGGTCTCGACGGCGCCGGGGCGGGCGGCGCGCACCGCGTCGATGGCCGCCTGCGGCGTCGCGCCGGCCTCGATCAGCAGCCGCGCGGCGACGAGGCCGG
>NZ_JBWOMN010000063.1:0-4062 GCF_056449545.1 Oceanicella sp.
GCCAAGCCGCAGGCGCCCCCGCGGGGGCGCGCGACGGGCGGGCCTGCGGGCGAGCGGGCGGCGCGTTTCGCCCCGGGATCTGCCGATCGCATGGCGGCCCCAAGGGGAATTGCGGCGGGACATGCGGCGGGACATGCGGCGGGAATTGCGGCGGCGGGGGGCTCCCGTCCTGCGCTCACGATCCTTTCGGATCGCTTCGCTGCGGTTGGGCCGGGCCCTCGCGACATGCGTCCCTCGGGCGGCGCCGCATCCCTGCGGGACGCTCTGCCGGGGCGGTGGGCGTCGGGGGCGGTGGGCGTCGGGGGGCGCCGGGCGTCGGGGGCGCCGGGTGTCGGCGGGGGCGTCGGGGGGGCGTCGGGGGGCGATGCCCGACTTCCGCCAGGTCAGCTTTCGCCGGGCAGGCCCTCATACCAGTCGAGCACCAGGTCCGACCAGCCGGCGGGCACCTTGTGGCCCTGTGGATGCATGGCGAATTCCAGCGCCGAGCCGGGGGCGCAGGCGGTCCAGCGGCGCAGCAGGAAATCGCCGCGCGCGGCGTATTCCCCGGGGGCGTCGGTGGCGCAGCGGTTGGTGCGGCGCATCAGGGCCAGCCCGTCGAACAGGTTGCCCTGGGTGATGCGCCCGCCAGCCACCGAGCGCCCCTCGATCGGCACCACCGGGTCCGACCAGCCATGGGTGTGCAGCATGCGCACCGGGCCCTCGCAGGTTTCGGGCAGCGGCAGCCAGAACAGCCCGGCCACCGGCGCGAAGGCGGCGAAGGCTCTCGGCGCCTTGCAGGCCAGGTTCCACACCATCATGCCGCCGCCGGAAAACCCCGAGGCGATCATCCGCCGCCGGTCCAGCCCGAACCGCGCCGCGGCGTCCTCGGCCACGCGCAGCAGAAACGCCACGTCATCGCGCCGTCCGACCCCGAAATGCGCCACCGTGTTCCACGAGCCGCCCTTGTCGCCGGGCCGGCGCGGTTCGCCCTGAGGGGCGATCACCGCGTAGCCGCGCTTCAGGAACGGCTCCACCACGCGCCTGGCGGCGATGCTGCGCGCCGCGCGCCCGCCATAGCCATGCAGAAACATCACTGTGGGGAACGGGCCCGCGCCGGGCGGAATCGCCGCGTGGTAGAAGCCGCCTTCGATCTGGCAGGGGGCGTCGGGGGCGCCGCAGGCTTGCGGCGCGGCGGTCTGGGGCGCGGTCTGGGCTGCGGTCTGGGCTGCGGCGGGGGGGCCGGCGAGCGCCATGGCGGCCAGCGCCAGCGCGGCGGGCAATCGGGACAGGCGGGCGAGGCGGGTGGGGCGCATGACGGTTTCATCCTCCAACATTGCCGCCAGAATGCCCCGCCCGGGGGCAAGCCCGGAATCACATCTTCGCTATGTCGCCATATGCGCGCCCGGATCCCCGCTTGTCCGCCGGGAACAGGCGAAAACGCGAAAACGGCGCCCTTTGGCGGGGCGCCGTCTCGCAGATATTGCGCCGCCAGGGGCGCCGGGGTCGTGAAAGCAGCCGGGCGGGCCTATTCGGCGGCCACGCCCTTGTCCTTTTTCGGACGATAATTGGTCTTTTCGGCGATGCGGGCCGATTTGCCGCGACGCGAGCGCAGGTAATACAGCTTGGCGCGGCGCACCTTGCCCCGGCGCACCACGGTGATGGCTTCGATCTGGGGCGAGTGCAGCGGGAACACGCGCTCCACGCCTTCGCCGAAGCTGATCTTGCGCACGGTGAAGGAGGCCGCAAGCCCCATGCCGCCGCGCCGGCTGATGCAGACGCCCTCGTAATTCTGCACGCGGGTGCGCGTGCCCTCGGTCACCTTGAAGCCGACCCGCACGGTGTCGCCGGGGGCGAAATCGGGGATGTCCCTGGACAGTTCGGCGATATGCTCGGCGTCGAGCGTTTCCAGCAGGTTCATGTCAGTCTTCCTTCGGGTTCCCGCCTGTGGCGACGGTGGTTTGCGCGTCCGAGAGCTCTGCTTCTCCTGCCGGGCGGCGGCTGTCTTGCGACAGGGCCCGCCAGAGGTCGGGACGTCTTTCCTTGGTCAGGTCTTCAGCCCGGGATCGCCGCCATGCGGCGATGTTCGCGTGATGGCCGGAGAGGAGCACCTCCGGGATCGCGCGGCCTTCCCAGACCGTCGGCCTCGTGTATTGCGGGTGTTCGAGCAGACCGGAGGCAAAGGATTCCTCCTCGATCGACTCGGCGTTCCCGAGAACGCGCGGTATAAGCCGAACCGTCGCGTCTATCAATGCCATTGCCGGGATTTCGCCGCCGGTGAGCACGAAATCGCCGATCGAGACCTCCTCGACGGCGCGCGCGTCCAGCACCCGCTGGTCCACGCCCTCGAATCGCCCGCAGAGCAGGGTGACGCCGCGCGCCGCCGCGAACCGCCGCGCCATGGTCTGATCGAAGGGTTTGCCGCGGGGGGAGAGGTGGATGACTGGCCATTCGGGCCGGGGCAGGCCCTCGTCGGCATGGTCGAGCGCGGCGGCGAGCACGTCGGCGCGCATCACCATCCCCGGTCCGCCGCCCGCCGGGGGCGCGTCCACGGAGCGATGCCGGTCGGTGGCGAAATCGCGGATGTCGATGGGCTCCAGCGCCCAGAGCCCGGCCTGCAGCGCCCGCCCGGTCAGCGAGCCGCCGAGCGGCCCGGGAAACATCGCCGGGAACAGCGTCAGCACCTTTGCGCGCCACGCCCCGGCCAACGCCCGCGGGCCCGACAGATCGCGCGGGGTCAGCGAGGCGGAGATGGCGAGGCGCCCGTGCGAGCGGGGTTTTCCGGTCATGGCGCCGCCCGCACATCGCCGGGCGCGGCCCCGGCATGGGGTCCCGCCAGCTGCACCGGGCGCGGGTCGTCGAGCGCGCGGATCGCGGCGGCGGAGATTTCGTCGTCGGCGAGCCAGCGGGGGCCGGTTTCATCCTCGACCCAGCCCAGCACCAGCGTGCGCCGGTCCAGATCCGCGCGCCGGCCGGGGTTGCGCCGCGCCCGCGCCGCCGGGTCGCCCGACAGCGCGCCATGCACGCGCAGCGACAGGGCGCCGGGGCGGAGCAGCGATTCCAGCGCCGCGACCATGGGCAGGGCGTCGTCATGCAGCCAGCTCAGCAGCAGATCGGGGTTCTGGGCGGCAATCGCCGCAAGCGGTTCGGCGTGGCTTTCGGGGCGCGACCAGTCCAGCGCCACCGCGCGCGCGCCGGTCTCGGCGGCCAGCGCGCCGGGATTTCGCGAAATCAGCGTCAGGCGATCGGCGCGGGCGGCGAGGGCGCGAACCATGCCGGCCAGCATGCCGCCGCCGCCCGCGACCACGGCGTGATCGAAGCGGCGGGTCACGGCGCGGGGCTTTCGTCATCCGCCGGGCCATCGGGGGGCGCGTCGGTGGGCGCGTCGGGGGGCGCGTCGGGCTTGGGGGCGGCGAACACCCCGGCGGGCGGGTCGGCGACGATGCGCCCGGCCGCGATATCCACGGTGGGGACGGCGGCGCGCGTGAATGGCAGCATCGCCGGCTGCTTCAATCCCGGCCCGGTGATCTCCAGCATGTCGCCGGCGCCGTAATCATGCACCGCCTGCACGCGCCCGAGGATCTCGCCGCCGGTGTCCACGACCTCGAGCCCGATCAGATCGGCGTGATAGAATTCGTCGTCGGGCAGCGAGGGCAGCCGGTCGCGCGGGGCGCAAAGCCTGACGCCCTTGAGCGCATCGGCCTGATCCTTGTCGCGCACCCCTTCGATGCGCGCCGCGAACCCGTCCTTGATCGGCCGCATCAGGGTGATCTCGAACGCCCGCGCGCCGTCCTCGGAGGTCAGCGGCGCGTAGCCGGCGATGGCGGCGGGCTCGGCGCAGAAGGATTTCAGCCGCACCTCGCCGCGCACCCCGAACGCCCCGGCAAGCGCGCCGACGCAGATCATCTTGCTGGGGTCATGGGGCATCGGATCGCTCCGGATGTATTTCTGCGCGCCGCCCCGCGCATTGCGCGGAGGCCAGACGGCGCGGACCGCGCCGCATCGCGCGGCGCGGCCCGGTCCAGTGTCCGGGCCGGGCCCGAAATCGGCGCCGGGCCCCGCGCGGGGCCCGGCGCCGATTTCGGG
>NZ_JBWOMN010000064.1:0-145108 GCF_056449545.1 Oceanicella sp.
GCCGCGGCGGCCCGCGCCAGCGTGCGGCGGCGTCGCGGCGGCGATCGTGGCGGCGATCGCGGCAAAGACCGCGTCGCCGCGCGCCGCGCCATAGGCGAGGCGGCCGTCGGCGGCCAGATGCAACGCCGCCCCCGGCGTCGGCCTCGCAGGAGCGCCCTCGGCCTCGGGCGGCGTGATTTCAAGGGGATCCGGCGGCGCCAGCGTCGCGGTCATCAGGAAAAAGATCAGCAGCAGGAACACCAGGTTGATCATCGGCGCGATGGCGTCGGCACGGGGGGCACGGGGGGCACGAGGGGCGCGGGGGGCGCGGATGGGGGCGTCGAAATGGATCATCGCGCCAGCACCAGCGTCGCGACGCCCCCGGCGCGCAGCAGCGCGGCGACCGACAGCAGATCCTGCAGCCGCGCATCCGGTCCGGCGCGCAGGATCACCGGCGCATCCGGCCCGGGCAGCATCGCCGTCAGCCGCCGGGCGAGCCGCGCCGGGTCCAGCGCCACGCCGTTCAGCCGCACGTCGCCGGAGCCCAGCACCGTCACCAGCCGCGGCGGCCCGCGCCAGCGTGCGGCGGCGTCGCCGCCCGTGGCCAGCGGCGCCGCGACTTGCGCGCCGAATCGCGCCGCGAGCATGAAGAACACCAGCAACAGGAACACCACGTCGATCATCGGCGTGAGGCTCGGACGGCGCGACCGTCGGTCCTCGCCGAAGCTGACGGCGCTCACGCCGCCGCCCCCGGCGCGGCGGCGCGCGCCAGCGCCGCCTGATGCGCCGCATGGGCGAGCACGCGCACCGCCATGTCCTCCATGTCGCGGCGCAATCGGGCAATCACGCTTTCGAACCAGGTCAGCGCCGCCGAAGCGGGAATGGCCACCGCCATGCCCGCCGCGGTGGTCAGCAGCGCCTCCCATATGCCGCCGGCAAGCTGCGCGGGATCGGCGCGGGCGCCCGTCGCCTGCAGGGCCTGAAAGGCGGCGATCATGCCAAGCACCGTGCCCAGCAGCCCCAGAAGCGGGGCGATGGTCGCGATCAGCTCCAGCGCGCGCAGGCCGCTTGCGGCCCGCGCCAGAACCGCTTTCGCCGTCCGCGTCGCCTCGTCGCCCGCCAGAGCGGCGTCATAGCCCTGCGCATGCAGCGCCCCGAGGGTCGCGGCCAGCATCTGCGCGCAATGTCCTGGCGCCGCGCGCGCCGCCGTCAGCGCCGCGTCGCGGCGATCGTCGAGCCAGAGCGCCACCGCCGCTTCGGCCCCGGCCCTGCGCCACGCGCCCGATGCGGCCAGGCGCCAGAGTTTCCAGAGAACGAGCGCGAGCGCGGCGACGGAAAGCGCCGCGATGGCCCAGATCGCCGGACCGCCGCGCGCCAGCAACTGGACCATGTCGCTCAGGCCCGGGAACATGGCGAACGCCGGGGCGACGCCCGGGGCAAGCGCCGGGTCGGGGGCGTCAATGGCGGCCATGGGAGAGCCCGGTGTCCGGCGCCAGCGGCGCGCGTCGGTCGCCGCGCCCGCGGCGGGCGGCTTTCGGGCGGCGTCCCGCGACCGGCGGCAACGGCAGGCTCGCCAGCCAGATCAGCCGCCGAAAACCGCCCACCGCCGGCGCCGAGGCCACGAAGGCGTGCATCCGGATCGCCGCTTCGAAAGCCGCGGCGGCGACGCTTTGCCCGGGCGGCAGGCTGCCCAGCCATTCCAGGAATCCGAGGCGGGCCATGCGATCGGCGTCGTCGCCGCGCGCATCGCTCGCCGAAAGCGAGATCAGTATTCCAGACAGGACCATGGCGCCCTCCGCGCATGGGCGGGCGATTCGGGCGGGAGCGGTTTTCGGGCGTGACCGCGGTCACATCGAAGCTCCGGCCGGGGCGCCCCGCCCGGGTTGCATCGTTGCGATGGCAGGTTTCCTGACTCGCGGGTCGCCGCTTCCCCGATCCTTCCCGGGCCTTTCGGTCCAGTGGTGATCCTCAGGGTCGCTCGCCGCCTACAGTTGCGGGGGCAGTCGCGGTATTGGCGCCAGTTCGCGGCGCCGCACCGCGTTCCCTTTTTCATCCCCGAGTCGATCGGACCCGGCGAACCATCGGCGCGCAGGGTCTGCGCCGGGCCGGCGAAAGTCAAGCGCCGGGCGGGGGCCGGGCAGGGGGTCGGGCGGGGGGCCGGGCGGGGGGCCGGGCGGGGGGCGGTTCCACGGCCCGCCCCCGGTTCGATGCTTCAGACGGCGGAGTAGCCGCCATCGATCATGATGGTGGCGCCGTTCACCAGTTCGGCGGCGGGAGAGGCGAGGTAAAGGGCCAGGTCGGCCACCTCCACCGGCTCGCCGAACCGGCCCAGCGGCAGCTTGGCCAGGAACGGCTTGCTGCGTTCCTCGGGGCTCCAGACCTCGATGCCCATGGGGGTCATCACAACCGTCGGGCAGATGGCGTTGACCTGCACGTTGTGCTGCGCCCATTCCGCCATCAGCGATTTGGTCAGCGCGTTGAGCGCCCCCTTGGAACTGGTGTAGGCGGCGTGATCCTGCAGCGCGATGACCCCGGTCTGGGACGAGATGTTGATGATCTTGCCCCAGCGCCGGGCGATCATCCCCGGGGCCAGCGCCTGGGACAGCAGGAAGGGGGCGCGCAGGTTGACGGCCATGGTCTCGTCCCACTGCGCCAGCGTCAGATCCAACGCCGGGGCGACCAGCGCCACCCCCGCCGAATTGACCAGAATGTCGATCCGGGGGGCCGCCGCCAGCGCCGCTTTCGCCGCCGCGCCGGGGCCCTCGGGGGTTGCCAGATCGGCGGTGACGACGGCGCATTTGCGCCCCTTGGCGCGCACCTCTTCGGCGACGCGCTCCAGCGCCTCGGCGTTTCGCGCCTGCGCGACGATGTCGGCGCCGGCGTCGGCGAACACCCGGCAGATCTCGGCCCCGATGCCGCTGGAGGCGCCGGTGACCAGCGCCGTGCGCCCCTCGATGGAAAATCGTTTCTGCCAGTCAGACATGGGTCACTCCAGATTGGTGTGGTTGGCGCGCATGGCCGCCGCGTCGATCCCCAGCCGCTCGGCCAGCATGAGCACCAGGATTTCGCAGGCCAGGAACTGGACGCCCTCGTAGAGCGAGCCCATGGGCAGGACCGAGCGGGAGTCGCCGCGATCGTCGGCCATGGTCTGCGCCGGCAGGATCATCGCCGTGTCGCATGTCAGCGCCGCCGCGCCGCCCGGCTGCGCGGTGAAGCAGGCGGTGGCGGCCCCCGCGTCCCTCGCGACCCCCAGCAGCCCCGCCACGGTGGAAAACATCCCCGGCCCGGCGCTGACGATCAGCAGATCGCCCGGCCCCACCGGCGGCGTCGTCATGGCGCCCACCACATGCGCGTCCAGCCCCAGATGGAAAAGCCGCATGGCGAAGGCCTTCATCATCAGCCCCTCGCGCCCGACGCCGTAAAGCGCGATTCGCCGCGCCGCGGCGACGGCCGCGACCATGGCCTCGGCCCCGGCGGGGTCGGTCGCGGCGAGGCCGGCGGCGATTTCGGCGGCCGCCTCGGCGCCTGTGCGGTTGAAATCCATGGCGTTTTCTCCTTCAGGGCGGGCCGGCGGCGATCGGCGGGTCCGTCCTCGCATCCTGTCCCGCGATCATCGCCGCGACCGCCTGATCAAGAAGCCCGGTCTCATCGAGCAGATCAAGCAGCGTGTAGCGGCTGCGGATGAACCGGGCGGCGCGCACCGTCGCCGCAAGCCGTCCGGGGCCGACGCCGATATCGGCGGCGCGGGCCGGGGCGCCGGCGGCGCGCAGCAGCCGGGCCATCTGCGGCCCGCGCAGCAGTCGGGCGCGCAGACGGTCGCGCAGCGCCGGCCAACCTGCGCGCAGCGCTGCCAACCGCTGTTCCAGCGCGGCGCGGGTCGGGTGCTTGCGGCTGGTTTCCTCATGGGCGCGGGCGGCGATGCGCGGGTCGGGGAAGGCGGCGTCGACGGCGGCGCGCCTTTGCGCCGGATCCGGGGCGGCGCGCGCCAGCGCCGCCGGGTCGATGGCGCCCAGATCCTGGTCGATCAGCCAGTCGAACAGCCCCAGCATGGCGACGCAGCCGACCGAGACGCAGGCCCCGTGAGACACCTTTCGCCCGGCGAATTCCAACCCCTGCATTTCCCACAGATGCGCGATCTGGTGATCGGCGCCCGAAGCCGGGCGGGAGGAGCCGTGAAACTCCATCGCCAGCCCGACCAGCGTCAGCCCCGCGAACAGCCGCGCGACGGCGCCCGGGTCGCCCCGCGCCAGCGCCCCCGGATCGGCGAGCCAGCCGCGCAGATTGTCCTGCACCAGCGGCCAGGCCACGTCGTCGAGCGCCTCGACCCCCAGCGCGTCGGCGATGATCCAGTCGCCGCCGGCGGGGACCTTGCCCGCCAGATCCCCATAGCCCCAGCTTGTCATGGCGCCTGGCGCGGATGCGATCACGTCGAGATCGGCGAGGATGGCGCGCGGGGCGCGCGCGGGGACGGTCATCTTGAACCCGTCCCGGATCAGCGGCGCCCCCGCCGAGGCGTAGCCGTCCATGGAGGCCGCCGTGGCGATCGAGAAATACGGGCGATTTTCGAGGAAGGCGGCGTATTTGACCAGATCGTTCACCACCCCCGAGCCCAGCGCCACCGGGATCGTATCCGGCGCGAAACCGTCGCGAAAGCTCTGCGCCAGCGCCACATCGGGCTTTGGCAGCGGGTCGGCGGGGATCACGCGACGCGTCACCGCCAGGCCCGCCGCCGCAAGGCTGCGCTCGGCGCCCGCGCCGGCGGCGGCGAACCCGGCGTCGTCGGCGAAGATCACCGCATGCCGGCCCGCGAAACGCCGCCGCGCCACGGCGCCCGCCCGGTTCAGCGCCCCGCGTCCCAGCGACACCTCGGCGAGGGTCGCGGAACGGGCCACCGCCGGGGCCAGCACCTGCTCAAGCTCGTTCTGCCAATCGCTCATGCGCGGCGCCTTCGTCAGTCGCGGGCGATGGTCAGCCCGGCCCGGTCGAACTGATGCAGGCGCTGGACCGGGAGAACCACGCCCCTGCGCGCGCCGACCTCGGTGGCGTCGTCGCCGTCGGTCTTGACCACGACGTCCCGCCCCGCGTCGGTGCGCATGTAAAGAAAACTTTCGCCGCCAAGCTGTTCCTTGACCGCCACCGTCGCGTCGAACGCCCCGGCCCCGCAATCGGCGAGGTCAACATGTTCGGGCCTGACCCCGACGCGCACGGCGTTCGCGCGCAGCGCGTCGCCGAGGCCGCCCATCTGCGCCCGGTCGATGAAATTCATCGACGGAGAGCCGATGAACCCGGCGACGAATTCGGTTCGGGGATGGTGATACAGTTCCAGCGGCGGGCCGATCTGTTCGATCCGGCCCTGATGCAGCACGACGATGACGTCGGCCATGGTCATGGCCTCGACCTGATCATGGGTCACGTAGATCATCGTGGCGCCGAGCTGCTTGTGCAGCGCCTCAAGTTCGATGCGCATCTGGATGCGCAGCTTGGCGTCGAGATTGCTGAGCGGTTCGTCGAACAGGAACACCTTCGGATCCTTGACGATGGCGCGCCCGATCGCCACCCGCTGGCGCTGGCCGCCGGACAGCTGCGCGGGCTTGCGTTCGAGGTAATCCTGCAGCTGCAGCACCCGCGCCGCCTCGGCCACGCGCCGGTCGCGCTCGGGCTTTGGCACCTTGTTGACCTTCATGCCGAATTCGACGTTCTGGCGCACGGTCATATGCGGAAACAGCGCGTAGGACTGGAACACCATGGCCACGTCGCGCGCCGAGGGCGCCACGTCGGTCACGTCCCGCCCGTCGATGCGGATGCGCCCGGAATCGACGCCTTCAAGCCCGGCGATCGAGCGCAGCAGCGTCGATTTCCCGCAACCCGAGGGCCCGACGAACACCACGAAGGCGCCGTCCTCGACCGTCAGCGAGACATCGCTCAGCGCCGGCGTCCCGGAAAACGACTTGTTGACCCCTTCAAGGGCGATTTCCGCCAATTGGTTCCTCCCGATCCCCGCCCTGTCGCCGTCCCGTATTCGCGCGGCAGGCGTCGCGCGGCATTCGCCGATGTCAGATTCTTGTTGACATGGGATCGCGCATTTACATTTGTATGAATTGCTATACAAATGGATGTCAATGAAAAACAGACGCAGGGAGGAAATTATGAAGCTCGACAAACTCGTCAGCGGCGCGGCGCTTGTCGCGGGTCTGACTTTCGGGGCCGGTCAGGCCGGCGCCTGGACGCTGGAGGAGGCGGCCAAGCCCTATGCGGGGACCACCGTCGACGTGGTGTTCCTGCTGCGGCCCGGCTACGAGGCCGCCGAGGCGATGCTGCCGGAATTCGAAGCCAAGACCGGCATCAAGGTCAACATCGTCAAGCACCCCTATGAAAACGCGCTCGGCCAGCAGGTGCGGGACTTCGTCGCCGACGGCGATTTCGACATCGCGCTGATCGATCTGGTCTGGATCGGCAACTTCGCCGAGAACGAATGGATCGTGCCGGTGTCCAAGTTCACCTCGAACCCGGATCTGGCCGACCCGGATCTCGACATGGAGGATTTCTTTCCGCTGGTGCTGAACGCGTTCGGCGGCTGGAACGGCGTGGTCTACGGCCTGCCCTTCGACAACTATTCGGGGCTGCTGTTCTACAATGAATGCATGCTCAAGGACGCCGGCTTCGACGGGCCGCCCAAGACCTGGGGCGACCTCAAGGACGTTTACGGCCCGGCGCTGACCAAGGACGGCAAATACGCCTTCGCGCTGCAATCCAAGCGCAATGAAACGCAATCCGCCGACAGCTTCGCGCGCATGCTGTGGCCGTTCGGGGGGTCGTTTCTCAACGCGGATTTCCGCTCCAACCTGCTGTCGACGCAAAGCCAGACCGGGCTGAAGTTCCGTCAGGATCTGATGAAATACATGCCCGAAGGCATCGTGTCCTATGACCATGCGGAAACCGTGAACGCCTTTGCCCAGGGCGACGTGGCCATGATCACCGAATGGTCGGCCTTCTATTCGTCGCTGAAGAACCCCGAGACCTCGAAAGTGGTCGACTGCATGAAGATCGCCCCCGAGCCCATGGGCCCGGCCGGGCGCAAGCCGGCGCTTGGCGGGTTCTCGCTGGCGGTGGCCTCGCAAGCCGACGAGAAGGAGCAGGCGGCGGCCTGGCTGTTCATCCAGTGGGTGACCTCCAAGGCCAACGCCCGCGAATATCTGGAGCGCGGCGGCGTCCCCGCCCGCCAGTCGGTCTATGAGCAGCCCGGCGTGGCCGAGAAGTTCGACTTCGTCCCGGCGCTGGTGGAAAGCTGGCAGGACGGCGTGCCGGAATTCCGCCCGCGCTTCGCCGAATGGCCCGAGATCACCGAGATCGTGCAGGAATGGGGCACCAAGATGATGCTCGGCGACGTCACCACCGAAGAGGGGGCGAAGATGATCGGCGAGCGCATGGAGGCGGTGCTCGAGGAGGCCGGCTACTATTCGGGCGACAAGCCGCTCGCCCAGTAGACGGTTCGCGACATCGGGGGGCGCCGGCGGCGGCGCCCCCCTCCAGCAATTCATTCGGATCGCGGCTTGATGCTCATCAAAACCCCTCGTTCAACGCTGTTGGGCTTTCTTGGGCCGGCGGTGATCGCGCTGGCGGTCATCGGCATCGGGCCGCTGATCTACGCGATCTACACCAGCCTGCATTTCTTCAACCTGACCAAGCTGCGCAAGGTCCGCTTCGTCGGGCTGGAGAATTACGGCGACGTGCTGTCCGACCCGGTGTTCTGGGAGGCGATGGGCCGCACCATGACCATGCTGGCGATCGCGCTGCCGCTGCAGATCGGCATCGGGCTGGGCATCGCGCTGGTGCTGCACCTGCCGGGGCTGGGGATCCTGCGGGTGCTGACGCGGCTGTCGCTGGTGCTGCCCATGGCCACCACCTACGCGGTGGTCGGTCTGCTGGGGCAGGTGATGTTCAACCTGAAATTCGGCGTGGTCAACCAGCTGATCGGGTTTCTCGGCGTCGCGCCGGTGAACTGGATCGGCGATCCGTTCAACGCCTTTGCCATGATCATCTTCTGGGACGTGTGGCAATGGACGCCTTTCGTCGCGCTTGTGCTGCTGGCGGGCCTGACCACGGTGCCCGGCGAGGTCGAGGAGGCGGCGCGGCTCGAAACCCGCAAATGGTGGGTGATCCTGCGCCATGTGCAGCTGCCCTTCCTGCTGCCGGGGCTGGTGGCGGTGCTGATCCTGCGCACCGCCGACACGCTGAAGCTGTTCGACATGGTGTTCACGCTGACCCGCGGCGGCCCGGGATCGTCAACCGAGCTGATATCGCTGATGATCCAGCGCGTCGGCTTCAGGGCGTTCGATCAGGGGGTGGCTTCGGCGCAGGCGATCATCCTGCTGGCGATCACCATCGTGCTGGCGCAGTTCTACATCAAGCTGCTTTACAAGGAGGTCTGAGATGACCGCCGCCCCCGGCGCATCGCGCTCCCTCCCCGCCCAGATCCTGCTGATGGTCGCGATCATGGCGTTCTGCGTGTTTCCGTTCTACTGGATGGTCACCACCTCGCTGAAAACCCAGGTGCTGGCGCTGGAAAGCCCGCCGGTCTGGCTGTTCGAACCGACGCTGGCCAACTACACCGCCGCGCTGTTCGAGGACGGCGTGCTGAAGACGCTGATCAATTCGCTGGTCATTGCGGTCTCGACCACCATCCTCGCGGTGCTGCTGGGGCTTCCGGCGGCCTTCGCGCTGGCCCGGTTCGAATTTCGCGGCAAGAAGGATCTGTGGTTCTGGTTCATCACCAACCGCATGGTCTCGCCCATCGTGCTGGCGCTGCCGTTCTTTCTGATCGCGCGCCAATTGGGCATGCTCGACAAGCACATCACCCTGATTCTGATCTACCTGACCTTCAACCTGCCCATCGTGATCTGGATCTGCACCGACCAGTTCCGATCGATCCCGTTCGAACTGGACGAGGCGGCGGCGCTGGAGGGCGCCTCGCAATGGCGGATATTCCGCTCCATCTGCCTGCCGCTGGCAATGCCGGGCGTGGCGGTGTCGGCGATCTTTTCATTCATCTTTTCGTGGAATGAATTGATGTTCGCGCTGGTCCTGACCCGCAACGCCGCCAAGACCGCCCCGGCGATGGCGGTCAGCTTCATGGAGGGCTACAGCCTGCCCTACGGCAAGATCATGGCCACCTCTACGCTGATCGTGGCTCCGGTGCTGGTGTTCGCGCTGATCGCGTCGCGCCACCTGGTGCGCGGGCTGACCATGGGGGCGGTGAAATGAACCCGCGCCCCCGGCGCGCCGAGGGCCTGCGCTGAATGGCCCGGCCCCCGGCCACGCCCCGTATCGACGAGGAGGAACGTCTGCTGGCGCGCATCGCCTGGGCTTGCGAGATAGAGGGCGTCACCCAGGCGACGGCGGCCGAACGCTTCGGGCTCACCCGGCTGCGCGTCAACAAGGCGCTGGCCGAGGCGCGCCGCCGCGGCATCGTGCGGGTGTCGATCAATTCGATCTACGGCCCCTGCATCGAACTGGAGGCCGACCTGATCGCGCGCTACGGCTTTCGCGCCGCCCATGTGGCGCCGACGCCCGAGGACCGGGAGGCGACCCAGCTCATCGTCGGCACGGCGCTGGGCCATTGCCTGAGCGCGCTGCTGGCGCGCCCCGAGATCCGCCTGTTCGGCATGTCCTGGGGCAACACCCTCAACCTCGCCACCCGGCAGCTGGAACCCGTCAACCGCCCGGATCTAGAGGTGGTCTCGGTGATGGGCGGGCTGACCAAGGGCTCCAGCCTCAACAGCTATGAGATCACCCAGCGGCTGTCGGATCTGTGCAACGCCCATCACAGCTACCTGACCGCGCCCATGTATGCCGGATCGGCGGAAAGCCGCGACGTGCTGATCGCCCAGGACGTGTTCCGGCGGGTGATCGAAAAGATCCGCCGCGCCGACGCGCTGGCCATGGCCGCGGGCGACATGTCGCGCAGCCTGATGATCCGCGACGGGCTGCCGGCGGAATTCACCGCGCGCGATCTGGTCGCGGCCGGGGCCGTGGGCGACATTCTGGGCTACATGCTGGACGCCGAAGGGCGGCTGATCGACCACCCGATCAACGAACGGGTGATCGGCATCAGCCTCGACGATCTCGGGGCCATTCCCAACGTGATCCTGGCCGCCGGCGGCGCCCACAAGATCCCGATCATGCGCGCCATCCTCGCGCTTGGCCATGTCAACACCCTGGTGACGGACGAGGAAACCGCGCGCAGGCTGCTGGCCGGTTGAGACCCGCGCCGCCGAAGCGGCCCGGCAAAACCGGTCTGTCCGCCAGGACGCGTCCAGCCCTCGGGAATGGATATGCGCATGACGACGAGACGCCGGTTTCCGGATGAATTCAAAGCGACGGCTGCGCCGCAAGCGCTGCGCGGCGACGGGATCGCGCAACGGATCGCCGCGATCCGCGCCCGACCCGGCAATATGCGTCGCCAGGATCAGCATCTTCACGCAACGCCCGCACGCCGCGCCTTGAGAACGAATGCCGGACGCCGTTGAGCATGTCGCCGTCCCCTCGGCGCGGGAGGGATCTTGCGCTTCAACCCCGCCGCCCCGGCCATCCGGCGTCGAGCGCGGTTCCGATCCAGTCGAGCCGCGCCGGCGGCACGAGGCCCAGATTATAGAAATTCATCCCGTCGACCGACGGCGCCGCCTGCGCGACGCGGGTCGCCAGATCCGCGCGGTCGCGCAGTGTCGGGTGGAACAGCTGGAACCCGGCGATCAGCGTGCGCGCCGGCCCCAGCAGCTTGCGCGTCGCCGCCATCAGCGGCGCGATCCGGTCCGGCGGCGTGCGGTAGGCGCAATGCAGCACCCCGTCGAGATGCGGGACCAGCCGGGGCAGGTCGACGCCGCCCGCCCATGATCCCTCGGCGTCGATCAGCAGCAGCCGCGTGTCGGGATGGGTCGCGGCTTTCAGCGCGGCGATCAGCGAGGTCACCGGCGCGCTGCGCCAGCGCAGATAGGCGCAAAGCTCCGGCAGCCGGGCGAAGGCCTCGATGCCGCGCGCGGCGAAATCCGGGAATTGCGGCTGCGGCAGCTCCCGCGCCATGGCGGCGTCGAGCAGGCCGCCCGCAAGGCGGCGCGCGTCCTTCGCCGGAACGCCGTCGGCCGCGGCGCGGGCCATGCAATGGCGGCAAAAGCAGACGCCCAGCAGGAAATCATCCTCGGGCAGCAGCCCCAGCCCATCCTTTTCGTGATGAAACCCGTGGGAAAACCCCATGAAGTCCGGGCTTTCCAATTCGATCCTGTCGGGGCGGTAGCGATGGCTGATCTCGCCGATCATGGTCGCCAGATAGGCGCGCGCGGCCTCGCTGGAGGGACAAAGCGCGTAGAGATGCGGGTCGCCCTGCGCGGTGCGCATCACGTGATCGGGATGGCCCATGCCAAGGCGGGTGTTGTGCAGGCAGACCGTCCAGCAGGACACGCCCGGCCCGCCCTTGTCGCGCCGCCGGATCAGCGCGTCCAGGCAGTCGCCCTCGCTGTCGACGATCGAGGCCATCCGGGGCCTGATTTCCCGCCCGGCCCAGCGATCGGGGTCCGGGCGGTAATAGACGGTCCCATCCTCGGGGAAATACACCCGGCGGCGGGGGTTGCCGGGCTGCAGGAAGCGCCCGGCGTGATACGAGGCGGCGAGGCTCAGCATGGCGACGCCGATCTCGCGCATGCGCGCGGCGGTCTCGGCGATCCCCAGATCGTGCAGGTCCCAGGGATAGGCCCAGAGCGAATGCTCGCCGCTCATGCGCCCGCGTCTCGCCAGACCCCGCCGATCACCATGCCCCGGGCGCTCAGGCGTTGCGGGTGCGAGACGATTTCGCCCAATACGTCCTCGAGGTCGATGGCCCGGTCCTCCAGCGCCAGCAGACTGGCGTCGCCCGCCGCGCCGGGGCGCAGGGTCCCGAGGTCGGGGCGGCGCATGGCGGCGGCGGGGCGCCGGGTGGCGGCGTCGACGATTTCGGGCAGCGCCATCCCCAGCGCCAGAAACTTGGTCATGGTGCGCGGCAGGTCCCAGGCCGGGCCGTTGATGCACATGGCGTGCACATCCGATGAAATGGTGTCCGGCCAGAACCCGGCCGCGGCCATGGCGCGGGCGGTGTCCCAGGAAAACGACCCCATGCCGTGGCCCACGTCGAACATCACGCCGCGGTCCCGGGCGCGCAGCACCGCCTCGCGGACGCGCCCGTCGCCATGCATGGGCGCGTTGGGAAAGGGGCGGAAGCAATGGGTCAGCACGTCGCCCGCGCGCAGCTTGTCAACGACCGCCGCGTAGGTGGGCGGCGGTTCGTCGATATGGCACATCAGCGGCAGCCCGGCGCGGTCCGCGACGTCCAGCGCCACGTCGAGCGGCGCGCTGGCGTTGGGGCCGCTGGCGTGGCGGCCCACCCGCACCTTGATGCCGATGATGCAGTCGCGGTTGTCTTGCGCCACGGCCAGCGCCTCGCGCGCCGCCATCAGGCGCATGTCGTGGCTCTCGCCCACCATGATCGTCGGCGAGAACGCGAAGATCCCGGCGAAGGACACGTGCAGATAGACCAGCACCCGCGCATCCGCCCGTTCGATCACATGCGCCCGGAAACCGGGGAAATTGCCCGGCCCGGCGCTGCCGGTGTCGACGCTGGTGGTGACGGCGGCCTGGCGGGCGTAGGCGTCGGCCTCGACCCCGATCGACGTGCCGCCCCAATAGACATGGGTGTGCAGGTCGATCAGCCCCGGGGTGACGATCAGGCCCGCCGCGTCGCGCTCCGCGGCGCCGGTCAGCCCGTCGCCCAGCGCCGCGACCTTGCCGGCGGCGAAGCCCACATCGGTCACCCGGTCGATCCCCTGCGACGGGTCGAGGACCCGGCCGCCCTTCAGGACGAGATCATGTTGCATGGGCGTTTCCTTGTTCCTGCGCGCCGGGGCGGCGATCGCGCCACGGCATTTCCTGCTCCAGCACCGTGGCGATGGCGAGCAGCGTCGCCTCGTCGCCCTGCCGCCCGACGATCTGCGCGCCGATGGGAACCCCGCCGCCGGTCATCCCCAGCGGCAGGGACATCGCCGGCTGCCCCGAGACATTGAACGGATAGCCGAACACGCTGTCGCCCCAGAGCGCGTTATAGGCGTCGAGATCGGCCATGCCCATGTCGTAATGGCCGACCGGGCGCGGCGGCCGGGTCAGCGTCGGGGTCAGATACAGATCGTAGGGCAGCAGGTCCTGCACGATGGCGCGGGCGCTCTGGCGCACGGCTTCGACCCGCCCGGCATGGGCGACGCCGCTGGTTTCGCGGCCGCGCCTGATGATCTGCCAGGTGACGGGCTCCACATCCTCCGGGGTCACCGGGCGGCCCACCGCGGATTCCATGAAATCGAACATCGCCGCGGTCTCGACGCAGGTCATGTCGGTGTAGGTGCGCCACAGGGCGCCGGCGTCCAGCGCCATGTCCTTTTCCTCGACATGGTGGCCAAGCCCGGCGAGCGCGCGCGCGACCCGCTCCACCAGCGCCTTCACCTCGGGGTCCATCGCCCCGCCATCGGGCGGCGTGACCGTGTAGCCGACGCGCAGGCCTTCGGGCGCGCGCCGGGCCAGCGCCGAAAACGGCGCCGACGGCGGGGCCACGGGGTAGGGGTCGCCGGGCAGCGACCCGGCGACCGCGTCCAGATAGGCGGCGGTGTCGCGCACGGTGCGGGTGTTGCAGAGGAAATACGCCCCCCCGGCCCAGTAGTCGGCGAAAGGCGCGAGGCTGACCCGCCCGCGCGAGGGCTTGAGCCCGACCACGCCGCAGCAGGAGGCCGGGACCCGGATCGAGCCGGCGCCGTCGCTGGCCTCGGCGATCGGGACCATGCCGGCGGCCACCGCCGCGCAGCTGCCGCCGCTGGAGCCCCCGGCGGTGACGCGCCGGTCCCAGGGATTGACCGTGGCCCCGTAAAGCGCCGGTTCGGTGGTGATCGACCAGCCGTTTTCCGGCGCGTTGGTCTTGCCGAGCAGGGTCAGCCCGGCGGCCTTGATCCGGCCCACGAGGCGACTGTCGGCCTGCGCGACCTGATCCTTAAGGAAGCGGCTGGAATTGGTGGCCTGAACCCCGGCCCAGCTCGACGCCAGTTCCTTGAGCAGGAACGGAACCCCCGCCAGCGGCGCCGCGCGATCCGCCTTGGCGGCCTGCGCGCGGCCCAGATCGTAGAGCTTGCAGATCACCGCGTTCAGATCCGGGTTCAGGGCCTCGATGCGGCGGATCGCGGCTTCGGCCACCTCGCCGGCCGAAACCTCGCCCGCGCGGACGTGACCGGCGAGCGCCACCGCGTCCGCCTCCCGGTAGAGATCGTCGATGCCGCCCATGGCCTTACTCCTGATCGAGCCTCACCACCCGCTCCTCGGCGATGCTCTGTTCCGCCGCCAGCACGATGCGCAGGGAATTGACCGCCGCATCCATGGACTCGCTCAGATCCAGATCCTCGTTGATCGCCTTCAGGAAGAAATCCTGTTCGCGGTCGCACAGATCCTGATGCCCCGGCTCGTCGGCCATGGACAGGATGTCGTCCTTGCGGGTGAAATTCTTGTCGTCATCCACATCGGCGTAATGCACGCGGATGGCGTCGGTCCTGGTGTGCTTGTCGATGTCGGCGCTGTCGGACAGGTCATCGGCGCCCTGGCGCGCCTCGTCGTCGGGGACCAGCGACACCGCGCCCCTGGGCCCGACCACGTCCTTCACGAAGAACGCGGTTTCGGACATCATCGGGCCCCAGCCGGCCTCGTACCAGCCCACCGAGCCGTCGTCGAAGGTCACGTGCAGATGGCCGTAATTCTGCTTGTCGGCCGCGCCCCACAGCGCGGCGCCGATGCCATGCACCCGCACCGGTCTGGCGCCGGTCAGCTGGCACATCACGTCCACGTAATGCACCCCGCAATCGACGATGGGGATCAGGCTGTCGATCAGGTTCTTGTGCCACATCCAGGCGTCGCCCGAGGATTGCTGGTTGAGATTCAGGCGCATCACCAGCGGCTTGCCCAGGGTTCGGCCGATCTCGATGAACTTCACCCAGGACGGGTGCACGCGCAGGATATAGCCGAGCACCAGCTTGCGGTTGGCGGCGCGCGCCGTCGTCACCACGCGTTCGGCGTCCTCGATATTGGCGGCGATGGGCTTTTCCATGAACACATGGGCGCCGGCCTGCATGGCCTGAACGGCGAAATCCGCATGGGTGTTGGGCCAGGTGTTGATCGACACCGCGTCGGGCGCGGTCTCGGCCAGCGCCGCCGGGTAATCCTCGAACAGGGGATAGCCCTGCAATTCATCCGGGATGGTCCTGGACCTGATGGTCCGGCTGACCAGCCCGACGATCTTGAATCCCGGATTTCGGTGATAGGCCGAGGCATGGGACGCGCCCATGTTCCCAAGCCCGACGACCAGAATGCGCACCGGTTTCGTCATCTTCGCTCCCCCTGTTTGCTGGCGCTGCGCGCGCAGGCGGCTGCGGGCCGCCCGCGCGGGTCGATCAGGACCGGATTTCCTGATCGAACATGCTGGCGCGGATGGCGTCCACGTCCACCGCCGCCATGTCCGGGGACAGCGTCGCCGCCGCCGCGTCGGCCTTGATCCTGGCGAGGTCGAAATCATTGGCCCCGGCGATCAGGTCGTTGGTGCAGACCTCGGCCGCCTGGATCGGGTTGGCATTCTGCCCGATCTTCGCCGACAGGTCGAAGAAGGCCTGCCACGAGCCCATGTCATGCCAGCCCCAGCCCTGGCGCTTGTCCCAGTCGCCGCGGAACACGTTCATCTGCTGCAGGATCGAAGTGGTCCCCAGCTCCGGCCCGGTGTTGGAGCCCAGCGTCGGGAACTGGTCATAGACCATCTGCACCGCGGCGCGCGGGTTGTGTTCGGCGAATTCCATGCCCATGGCCCAGCCGCGCAGGTATTTTTGCAGGAACGCGACCTTGTCGGGGTCTTCGAGGTCTGCGGCGCGGACCACGAAGGTGTTCGCGGGCAGCGGCGAATTCTTCACGCCAAGCCAGTATTCGAACTCCAGCCCGGTGGCGATCCATTCGGCGCGCAGCCCTTCCCAGGCCAGCGCCGCGTCGCCCTGTCCGGCGGCCAGCGCCGTGCCCCAGGTGGGCCAGCCGGCCTCGACATAGGTGACCTTGGAGATGTCCACGCCCTGCGCCGCCAGCATGGGATCGACGATCGGCTGCCAGGCGGCGGAGCCCAGCAGGATGGTCTTGCCCTCGATCCCCTTGATGTCGCGCGGCCCCTCGCCCTTTCGGAAGGCCAGCGAAAACGTGTCCCGCGCCCCCATGTGGAACACCGATTTCAGCTTCATGCCGTTCTCGATGGCGAAGGAAAACACCCCCGGCGACGGGAACCCCATGTCCGCCTGCCCCACGGCGACGAATTTCACCGTCGCGGTGCCGTCCGACGGCCCCGGCTGCATGTCCACGTCGAGATCGCCGAAATAGCCCATCTTCCTGCCGACCCAGAAACCGTAATCGTCCAGCACCTCCAGCGTGCCGCGCGGCGAAATCCAGGTGAAGGCCCGATCATAGCCAGCGGCGCGGGCCGGCCGGGCCGGTCCCATGGCGCTGACGGCGACTGCGCCCGCCGACGAAATCTGCAGCATGCGGCGGCGGGTCATCCCGGCATTGAGGTTGGTCATGTCTGTCACTCCCTGTTGATGCATGTCTTGTCGATGCATGTTCATTGTCCGGGATCGCGGCCTCACGCCTCCCAGCTTGCCCATTTCTTGCCGATCAGAAAAAACAGCACGTAGATCAGGATGCCCAGGGTCGAGAGGATCACGATCACCGCGAAGAATTCGGGCATGTTGATCATCGAGGAATAGGTGGTGAGCCGGTTGCCCAGGCCGAAGCCGCCCCCGACCATCTCGGCGCCGACGGCGGTCAGCAGGCCGAAGATCGCCCCGATCATCAGCCCGACCAGGATCATCGGCAGCGCCATGGGGGCCCGCACCTTCCAGAATATCTGCAGCGTCGAGGCGCCGTAGGATCGGGCCAGCGCGATCTTGGCGGCGTCGACGCGGCGGAATCCGGTGGCGGCGTTGATCATCACCATGGGCCCGGAGGCGAGCGCCACGGCGATGATGCGCGGTTCGAACCCGAAGCCGAAGCGCAGGATCAGCAGCGGCACCAGCGCCAGCATCGGGGTGGTGACCAGTATCAGGATATAGGGGGCGATGATCTTTTCCGCGAAGGGGAACTGGGTGATCACCGCGGCGAGGATCAGCCCGATGGTCGCGCCGAAGAAGAACCCGCCGAACAGTTCGATCAGCGTGTAGCCCAGATGCGGGGCGATCAGCGGGAATTCCCTGATCAGCGCCGCGCCGACCGCCGAGGGCGTGGGCAGGATGTAATGGGGCACCTCGAACCAGCGCAGCGCCAGCTCCAGCGAGCCGATGACAATGACCGCGGTGAGGATGATGGCGCCGATCTCGGCCCAGCTGCGCGCGCCGCTGCCCGAGGCGAAGACCGAAACGCCGCTCAGGCCGACCTGCCCGCTTTCCGTCTTGTCGAAACCGGGGGCCTTGTCGAACTTGGGAATCGCGTCGCTCATCGCGCTCACTCCGCCGCCGCCGAAAGGGGCGGATCAATGCCGTAGATGTCGGCCTTGATCCGGTTGGTCAGGTCGAAGACCTCGCGGCTCGCCATGGTCTCGACGCTGCGCGGGCGCGCGAAGGGCGACGCGTGTTCGGAGCGCACCCGGCCCGGGCGCCTGCTCAGCACGATCACCCGGTCCGACAGGAAAATCGCCTCCTCGATCGAATGGGTGATGAACACGATGGTGGTGCGGGTTTCCAGCCAGATCTCCTCGACCAGCCGGTTCATCTCCTCGCGGGTGAAGGCGTCAAGCGCGCCGAAGGGCTCGTCCATCAGCAGCACCTCCGGGCGCAGCGACAGGGCGCGCACGATCGAGGCCCGCTGCTGCATGCCGCCGGACAGTTCATGGGGGAATCGTTGCTCGAATCCCGTCAGCCCGACCCGGTCGATCAGGTGGTCGATCCAGGGCTGATCCGGCTTCATGCGCTTGATTTCGAAAGGAAATCGGATGTTGTCGGCGAGCGTGCGCCAAGGCAGCAGGTTGGCCTCCTGAAACACCAGCCCGATATCCGGGTGCGGCCCGTCGATGGGTTTTCCGTCCAGTTCCACCGTCCCGCTGCTCAGCGCGTGCAGGCCGGACATGGACCACAGCAGCGTGGTCTTGCCGCAGCCCGAGGGGCCGACGATGGACAGGATGGACTCGGCCGCGACATCGAAACTGCAATCCCGCAGGGCTTCGAGCGCGCCGTAGCGCTTGCCGGCGTTCCGGATCGACATTCTTACCGTCACGACATCGCTTTCCTTTCGCGCGACTGATCGGGCGCGCCCGCTGGCAGGTCGTTACGCAAGTCATCAAATTGTGTGACTAACCAACAAGCCTGTCAACGATTCGGAAATGCGCCGCCCTTGCGGCCACGTTCGGGACGTTTGATGCGATCAATTCCTGTAAGTTTCCTACATTTGCTTGACATGGGCGGGGTTTCCGCCGGATGCTGCCGGGCGGCAACGGGATTTGGGGCGGGCGATGGACCAGACCAGGGCGATGGACCAGACCGGGCGGGCGCAGCCTCCCGAACGCGCCCGCCGCCGGCGGGCGCCCGACATCATCGCCAAGATCAAGGACAGCTACGCCTCGCTGCGCCCCGCCGAGCAATCGGTGGCGGATGCGGTGCTGTCGGACATCCCGGCGGCGCTCGACGCCTCCAACGGCGAGATCGCCGTCAAGGCCGGGGTCAGCCAGCCCACCGTGACCCGGTTCTGCCGCACCATCGGCTGCGAAGGGGTGCGGGATTTCCGGCTTCAGCTGGCCCAGAGCCTGGTGGTCGGAGAGCTGTTCCTGGAGGCCGATCAAGGCGCCTGGCGCCCGGCCCCCGGCGACGACCTGCCGCCGTTCTGGGGTTCGGTCATCGGCGAGGCGCGCATGGCGCTGCGCGAGGTCGAGGCGCAGCTCGACGCGGCGCTGGTGCTGGAGGCGGCCGCCCGCATCGCGGCGGCGCGGCGGGTCATGGCGCTCGGGCTCGGCGGCAGTTCGTCCTCGCTGGCCGAGGAGGCCCAGAACCGCCTGCTCCGCTACGGCGTGCCAATCATGGCCTGCCGGGATCCGTATTTCGCCAACATGACCGTGGCCACCTTCCGCCCCGGCGACGCGGTCATCGCGGTGTCCGCCACCGGGCGCACCGCCGAGGTGGTCGAATGCGTCGAACTGGCGCGCAATTACGGCGTCTGCACCATCGCCGTCACGGCGCCCGACAGCGCCCTGTCCGACGCCGCCGATATCGCGCTGACCGCCCGGGTCGCGGAATACCCCGATGCGCTGACCCCCTCGGCCTCGCGCTTCGCCTTCCTGACCATCATCGATCTGGTCGCCGCCGCCACCGGCTATCAGATGGGGCCGCAGGCGCGCGAAAATCTGCGCCGGATCAAGTTCAACCTGGTGGAGCAGCGCGCCGCCGGATCCTTCGAACCCCTGGGCGACTGACGGGAGCGGCGCGCCATGACCGATGCGCGGGCACTGACGGACTGGCTGGCGGCTTTCGACGCGGCGCTGGCGGCGGGCGACGCGGCGACGGCGGCGGCGCTGTTTCACCCCGACGGATGCTGGCGCGACCTGCTCGCCTTCACCTGGAACATCAAGACCATGGAGGGGCGCGACGCCATCGCGCGCATGCTGGGGGCCACCCTGGCGCGGACCGCGCCGCGCGGCTGGGCGATGGACGGCCCGCCTGACTCCGGCGACGGGCAAAGCGCCTGGCTGACCTTCGAGACCGCCGCCGCCCATGGCGTCGGGCGGGTGACGCTGGACAACGGCCTGTGCCGCACGCTGCTGACGGCGATGGATGATCTGCGCGGCCATGAGGAGCCCCGCCGCAAGACCCGGCCCATGGGCGTCGCGCACGGCGCCGACCGCGATCGCGCGACCTGGCGCGAGACCCGCGCCCGGGAAACCGCGCGCCTCGGGGTCGAGGATCAGCCCTATGTGCTGATCGTCGGCGGCGGGCAGGGGGGGCTGGCGCTGGGCGCGCGGCTGCGTCAGCTCGGCGTGCCGGCGCTGATCGTGGACCGGAACCCGCGCGCCGGGGACAGCTGGCGCAACCGCTATCGCAGCCTGGTGCTGCATGATCCGGTGGGCTACGACCACATGCCCTATCTGCCCTTTCCGGAAAACTGGCCGGTGTTCACCCCCAAGGACAAGATGGGCGACTGGCTGGAATGCTACGCCCGGATCTTCGAACTCGATATCTGGCAGTCCACGACCTGCGAGCGCGCCGATTTCGACGCGGCGGCGGGCGCATGGCGGGTGCGGGTGACGCGGGACGGCAGACCGGTCGCGCTGCGCCCCAGTCATCTGGTGTTCGCCACCGGCGCCTACGGGCCGCCGCGTCGGCCGGACTGGCCGGGGCGGGACGGTTTCCGGGGCGACTTGCTGCATTCCAGCGACTATCGTCACGCCGCCGATTGCGCGGGCAGAAGCTGCGCGGTGATCGGCGCCGGCAGCTCGGCCCATGACATCGCCGTGGATCTGTGGGAGGCGGGCGCCAAGGTCACCATGGTGCAGCGGTCATCCACGACGGTGATGCGCTCCGACACCCTGATGGAGATGGGATTCGGGCTGTATTCCGAGGACGCGCAGGCGCGCGGGATCAGTGTCGACAAGGCCGACATGATCGCCGCCGCCACGCCCTATGCGCAATTCTGCGAGGCGCAAAAGCGGCTCTGCCGCCAGATCAGGGCGCGCGACGCCGATTTCTACGCCCGGCTGGCGGCGTCGGGCTTCGCGCTGGATTTCGGCGAGGATGACAGCGGGTTGATGATGAAGGCCCTGCGCACCGCGTCGGGCTATTACATCGACGTGGGCGCCTCGGAGCTGATCGCCTCGGGCGAGATCGGCGTCGCCACGGGCGCCGGGGTGGCGGCGCTGACGCCGGGCGGGGTCAGGCTGGATGACGGGCGCGAGATCGACGCCGAAATCGTCATCGCCTGCACCGGCTACCAATCCATGCACGAGACCATGGCCGGCATCGTGTCGCGCGCGGCGGCCGACGCGACCGGGCCCTGCTGGGGGCTCGGCTCCGGCGTGCGCGGCGATCCGGGGCCGTGGCAGGGCGAATTGCGCAACATGTGGAAGCCGACCGCGGTCGACTCCCTGTGGTTCCACGGCGGCAATCTCGCCCTGTCGCGGTTCTATTCGCGGTTTCTGGCATTGCAGCTCAAGGCGCGGATGGAGGCCGTGGCGACCCCGGTCTTCGGGCGCCCCGCGCCGCTTCAGAGCGGCTTGTAGGCGATGGCCTCGATCTCCACCGCGATGTCGAACATCAGGCGCGATTCGGCGGTGGAGCGCGCCGGGGGCTCGGTCGGGAAATATTCCGCGTATGCGGCGTTGAACGCGGCGAAATCGTCGCGGTCGCGCAGCCAGACCGTGGTCTTGATCACGTCGTCGAGCGTGCAGCCCGCCAGCGCCAGCGCCGCCCTGAGATTGTCGAGAACCGCGCGGGTTTCGGCGCCGACGCCGCCGGGCACGATCTGCCCGTCGACCAGGGGCACCTGCCCCGACGCATATACGAAATCTCCGGCCCGCACCGCTGGCGACAGCGGCACGGGAGCGGTTCCGAACACTTGCTTGGGCATGGTGTCGATCCTTCTGGATTGCGCTGGTCCACAGCATGCCGAAGACCATGCGCATTGCAAGGGGGAGGGGGCCTGACGTGACCGGATTTCAGGGCCGCAGGGTGGTCGTCACCGGCGCCGGCGGCGGCGTCGGGCGCGCCCTGACCGCGGCCTTCGCGGCGCTGGGCGCCGAAATCGTCGCCTGCGACGTGGCGAAACCTGGCGGGGCGGAACCTGGCGGGGCGGAACCTGGCGGGGCGGGGATCGGGGAGTTCCACGGCTTTGATCTGCGCGATCGCGCGGCGACGCTTGAGGCGGCCGCGGCGATCGCCGCTGGCGGGGCTCCGGCGGCGGTGATCCTGAACGCCGGCTGGACCCGACAGGAAACCCTGGCCCAGGCCACGCCCGAGGGCATCGTCGCCGAGATGGAGCTGAATTTCACCGGCGCGGCGCTGCTGTCCCACGCCCTGCTGCCGGCGATGCGCGCCGCGTCGGGGGATCGGGCCTTCGTGTTCGTGTCCTCGGTCAACGCCGTGGCCCATCACGGCAACCCGGCCTACGCCGCCGCCAAGGCCGGGTGCCTCGCCTGGATGCGCGCGCTGGCGGTCGAGGAAGGGGCGCATGGCATCCGCGCCAACGCGGTGGCGCCCGGGTCGATCCGCACCACTGCCTGGGATCGCCGGCTGAAGGAGGATCCGGGGCTGCTGGAACGGCTCGCCGCCTTGTATCCGCTGGGCCGGATCGTGACCGCGGACGAGGTCGCGAACGCGGTCACGTTTCTGGCCTCGCCGGCGGCCAGCGGCATCACCGGCGCGACGCTGAACGTCGATGCGGGGCTGCTGGCCGGCAATCTGCCGTTTCTGGAAGGGATCAGGTAGACGGCCCGATCCCGCCGATGTCCCCGCCCATGTCCCCGCCGATGTCCCCGCCCATGTCCCCGCCGATGACCCCGCCCCGCGTCAGGCGCCGCCGGTCTGCCAGCGTCCGTCCACCAGGCGCAGCAGGCCCAGCGGGTTGGCCTCCTGAAGCGCCGGCGGCAGCAGCGCGTCGGGCAGCCCCTGATAGGCCACCGGGCGCAGGAAGCGCCTGATGGCGAGCGTGCCCACCGAAGTCGTTCCGGCATCGGTGCTGGCCGGATAGGGCCCGCCATGCACCATGGCGTGGCAGACCTCGACGCCGGTGGGAAACCCGTTGGCCAGCACCCGGCCCGCCTTGTCCGCCAGCAGCGCCAACAACGGGGCCGCGGTTTCGCTGTCGGCGGGGTCCATTTGCACCGTCGCGGTCAGCTGGCCGCAAAGCGACGCCGCCACCGCGCGCATCTGTTCGATATCGTCGCATTCCACCATGATCGCGCTGGGGCCGAAGATCTCCTCGCTCAGATCGGGGCGGTCCAGCCATGTGCGCGCGCTGACCTGAAATATCCCGGGCGCCGCGTGGAAGGACTGCGCGTCCGGGCGCGGCGCCAGCAGGCAGGCGATGTCGTCGTCGCCTTCATGGCGCGCGGTCTGTGCGTGGTAGGCGTCGGCGATGCGGCAGGTCAGCATGGCCTGCGGCGCCACGGTCGCGAGCGCCTTGAGCGCGGCGTCGCGGAACGCGTCCGCCGGCGCGCCCCCGAGCATGACGACGACGCCGGGATTGGTGCAGAACTGCCCCACGCCCATGGTCAGGGACTGGACCCAGGCCTCGGCGATGCCGACGGCGCGGGCCGCCATGGCGGCGGGCAGCAGGAACACGGGATTGTTGCTGCCCAGTTCGCCGTAGAAGGGGATCGGCTCGGGGCGGCTGACGGCGATGTCGAACAGCGCCCTCCCCCCGGCCAGCGAGCCGGTAAAGCCCACCGCCTTGACCCCCGGATCGGCGACCAGCGCCTGACCCACGGTGAAATCGCCGCCCTGCAGCATGGCGAAAACGCCGCTGGGCATGTCGCAGGCGGTCATGGCGTCGTCGATCGCCTGCGCCACCAGTTCCGACGTGCCGGGATGGGCGGGATGCGCCTTGACGATCACCGGGCAGCCCGCGGCCAGCGCCGATGCGGTGTCGCCGCCCGCCGTCGAGAACGCCAGCGGGAAATTGCTCGCGCCGAACACCGCGACCGGACCCAGCGCCCTGTTGGCCGAGCGCAGGTCGGGTTTCGGCGCCGGCGCGCGGTCCGGGTCGCCATGGTCGATGCGCGGCTCCAGCCAGGAGCCCTCCTCGATCCAGTCGGCGAAGAAGCGCAGCTGCCCCACGGTGCGTCCGCGCTCGCCCTCCAGCCGTGCGGCGGGCAGGGCGGTCTCGGCGCCCGCCACGCGGGTGAGCGCCTCGCCCCGCGCGTCGATATTGGCGGCGATCGCGCGCAGGAACCGGGCGCGCGCGGTCAGCGGCGCGGCGGCGAACTCCGCGAATGCCCGCTGCGCCGCCGCAACGGCCTGGCGCACATGCGCGGGGCTGGCGTTGAAGAACCCGGGCTCGTTGCTGGCGCCGGTGGCCGGGTTGTCGGCGTGAAAGCGCGCGCCCTCGCCCAGCCAGACGCCGTCGATGAGGTGTTTTCCGCTCAGATCGGTCATGTCGTTCGCATTCCTCAATATGCCGCAGGGCGCGGTCGGCGGGCTATTTCGGGGCGTAGGCCGCCAGCGCGTCGCGGTTGATCTCGATCCCCAGCCCCGGCCCGTCGGGCACCGCCACCACGCCGTTCTCGTGTTCGATCGGGCGGGTGACGATGTCCTGACGGAACGGGTTCGGGGTGCGGTCGAATTCCAGCCGGGGCGAGCGCGCCTCATGCGCCGGCGGCGACGGCGGCAGGATGGCGTGGAAATGCAGCCCCGCGGCCAGCGCCACCGCCGTGCCCCAGACATGGGGGACCAGCCGCACGTGATGCACATCGGCCAGGGTGATGATCCGGCGCGCCTCGCTGAGCCCGCCAACGCCGCAGACATCGGGCTGAAGGATGTCGATCGGCGCCTGTTTCAGCGCCTCCTCCACCGCCCAGCGGCCATGCCAGGTCTCGCCCGCGGCGACCGGGATCGGCTGGCTGGCGCGGATCCGCACATAGGCGGGCAGGGCTTCGGGGATCACCGGTTCCTCGAACCAGGCGATGTCGTGGCGGGCGGCGGCGCGGCCGATGGCGATGGCGTCGACGGCGTCGTAGCCGTGATTGGCGTCGATCATCAATTCCACATCCGGGCCGATCGCGGCGCGCACCGCGCTGATCGCCGCGAGGTCGCTGTCGATGCCGTAGCCGATCTTGATCTTGACCGCGCCGAAACCCTCGCGCGCGTAGGCGGCCATTTCGGCGGCGCAGGCGGCGGCGTGATCGCCGCCCTCGGGACGGAAGCCGCCGGTGGCGTAGGCGGGGATGCGCGTGCGCCAGGCGCCGCCCATCAGCCGATGGATCGGCGCGTCGAAATGCTTGCCGGCGATGTCCCAAAGCGCGATGTCGATGCCGCTGAGCGCGCAGTGGATGACGCCGCGCTGCCCCTGATCGCGATACTGGTTGTAGGTGTCGAGCCAGATCGGTTCGATGTCCAGCGGGTTGCGCCCGATCAGCAGCGCCGCCATGGACCCGACCGCGGCGGCGTTGACGTCGGCGGGGCCGAGGCATTCGCCCCAGCCGGTCAGGCCGTTGTCGCAGACGATCTCCACCAGGCAATGGAACCGCGCCCGGAACGTCGAGAACGACGACTGGAACGGCTGGTCCAGCTGGTGGCGGAGCAGGTGGGTCTTCACCTCGGCGATGCGCATCGTCAGCGTCCTTCCACGAGATCCCTGAGCAGGGCGACCTCCGCCTCCGTCAGGTCGGTCAGCGGCGGACGCACCGGGCCGGGGTCGCGCCCCACGGCCCGCAGCCCGCCCTTCACGATCGACACCGCATAGCCGGGCGCCCGGTCGCGTATGTCAAGGAACGGATAGAAAAACCCGCGCAGCAGGCGGGTCATGACCGCCGTGTCGCCGGCGCGCAGGGCGCGGTGGAATTCCAGCGCCAGGTCGGGCACGAAATTGAACACCGCCGAGGAATAGGTGGTGACGCCCATGGCGTCATAGGCCTCGGCATAGGTTTCATGGGTCGGCATGCCGCCCACATAGGCCAGACGGTCGCCGCAGCAGGCCACCACCTTGCGCACCAGGTTGATGTCGCCGCTGCCGTCCTTGAAGCCGATCAGGTTGGGGCAGTCCTCGGCCAGCCGCGCCACGGTGTCGGCGCTGGCCAGCGAATTGGCGCGGTTGTAGATGATCACCCCGAGGCCGGTGGCCTCGCACACCGACCGGATATGGGCGTAGAGCCCGTCCTGCGTGGCGCCGATCAGGTAATGGGGCAGCAGCAGGATGCCGTCGGCGCCCTGCCGTTCGGCCTCCCGCGCGATGTCGGCGGCCATGCTGGCCCCATAGCCGCAGCCGGAGATGATCGGCGTGTCGCCCGCCGCCTCCTTGGCGGCGCCGGTCACGGCGGCGATCTCGTCGGGGGTCAGGGAAAACATCTCGCCGGTGCCGCCGGCGGCGAACAGGGCGGCGGCGTCGTATTGCGCCAGCCAGGCGACATGGTCCTGGTAGGCCTCCCGGTCAAAGCTCAGATCGTCGCGAAAATGCGTGACCGGAAACGAGAGCAGCCCGGATCCGATGGCTTTCTTCAGGTCTTCAGGGGTCATGGGGCGGATATCCCGGCTTGAAGCGGCGAGGTCCCGTCCGCCGCCCGGGCCGTGATGGGCCGTCATGGACGGACGCGGCCGGTATGGGGCCGGTGCGGGGCTGGCGCAATCATACGTGGCCGGCAATCGCTGTCAATATTCATATGATGAATTTGGCAAACTACGCCATTTGCGCCTGACGCGCCAGGGCGCGGTATCGCGCCGCGCCATGGGTCAGATGGGTGCGCATGGCTTCGCGCGCCGCCTCGGGGTCATGCGCGGCGATCGCCGCCGCCAGGGCGTCGTGTTCGTGCAGGATCCGCTCCTCCAGCGCCGGTTCCGTCTGCAGGTTGGCTTTCGAGCGCAGTTCGGAGCGCGGGATGACGTTGCGCCCGAGCAGGGTCAGGAAATCCACGAAGCGGCGGTTGTTGGTGGCTTCGGCGATGGCGACATGGAAGGCGAAATCCTCCTGTTCGGAGACCTCGCCCGCCAGCACCTTCTTGCGAAAATCATTGTGCTTGGCGTAGATCTCGGCCTCCTGCGCCGGCGAACAGCGCCGGGCGGCCAATTCGGCGGCGCCGATTTCGACCGCCGCGCGCAGTTCCAGCGCCTCGATCACGCTGGCGATGGTTCTGGGGTTGCCGCTCAGCAGCGCCATGGCCTCGTCCTGCCTTTCGGGGGCCAGCACGAACACGCCGGCGCCCTGGCGCGAGGACACCAGCCCGTCGGCCTTCAGGCTGGAGATGGATTCCCGGATCACCGTGCGGCTGACCCCGAATTCGGCGATCAGCATCTGTTCCGTGGGCAGCTTGTCGCCGGGGCGCAGCTTGCCGCCCTCGATGCGCCGGCGCAGGGATTCGATGACCGCGTGGGTCAGGTTCCGGCGCGCGGGCCTGCCTTGTCTCGATGCTGAATCCGCCATGCTTCCCTCGCGCGTTGCGGGCCCGACTTCCCGGGTGGGACGGCCCCGCCGGGTGTGAGCCTAGCAGAGTCGCCAAGGCAAGCAAAATAAATCGCATATTTGTATGATGACTTTTCACAAAGCATCTTACATCGCGGACTGGTTCTGCTACTGTGCGCGGGCGTGCAGCCCGGGCGAACGCCGGGCGCGCTTCAGGGAGGAGACCCCAATGACCAGACTCATGTCCAAGAAATGCTTCGCGGCGGCGGTCGTCGCGACCGGAATGGCGCTGGCCGCCGGCGCCGCCAGCGCGGAATGGCGGGGCTGGAACATCCATGTGCCCAACTACCCGGTGTCCGTCGCCATGGACAAGTTCACCGACCTCATCGCCGAGCGCACCGGCGGCAGCGTCACCGGCAAGACCTATCACGGCGGGGTGCTGGGTTCGCAGCCCGACGCGATCACCCAGGTGGCGGTCGGCGGCATCGATTTCGCGGTGTTCAATCTCGGGCCGCTGGGGCCGGTGGTGCCCGAAACCAACGTCGTTTCCCTGCCGTTCATCTTCAAGAGCCTCGATCACATGCACCGCGTGATGGACGGCCCCTTCGGCGACAAGCTGAGCGCGGCCATGGAGAAGAAGGGCCTGGTGGCCCTGGCCTGGTATGATTCCGGCGCCCGGTCTTTCTACAATTCCAAGCGGCCGATCAACACGCCCGGCGATCTTGACGGGCTGAAGTTCCGGGTCATGAACAACGATCTGTTCGTGGGCATGGTGGAATCGCTGGGCGGCAACGCCACGCCGATGGCGTTCGCCGAGGTGTTCCAGTCGCTCAAGACCGGCGTCATCGACGGCGCCGAGAACAACTGGCCCTCCTATGAATCCACCAACCATTTCGAGGTCGCCGGCTATTATTCGCTCAGCCAGCACCTGATCCTGCCGGAATGCCTGTGCGTGGCGAAATCCTCGTGGGACCGGCTGTCGGACAGCGAACGGACCATCGTGCGCGAGGCCGCCCGCGAAAGCGCCGTTCTGCAGCGCAAGCTCTGGGCCGAACGCGCCCAAAGCAGCCGCGAGAAGGTCATGGCCGCCGGCGTCAAGTTCAACGAGATCGCCGACAAGGCCCCGTTCCAGGCCGCCATGGAGTCGGTCTATGCGGGCGCCGTCGCCAAGAACCCGGCGCTGGCCGAATTGATCGCCGAGATCAAGGCGGTCGACTGACCCGAACATGGCCGCCTCCCGCGTGGGGGAGGCGGCCCCCCTTGCCCCGCCCCCGCCCGCCGGGATTGCGTGCGATCCCACCGTCAGGCAGGGCAGGGTCGGGCAGGGTCGGGCGTCTGGCCGAAATCCCCGAGCGATCCGGTGAAAACATGGGCGTCAAGCCAAGTCTGTTTCAGGTCATCGACCGGTCGCTTGCGGCGCTTGCCCGCCTGTGCGTGGTCATATCGGGCCTGTGTCTGGTGACGCTGGTCACGACCTTCGGCTGGCTGGTCTACGGGCGCTACGTGCTCAATGCCACGCCCACATGGGTGGAGCAGCTTTCGCTGCTGCTGGTGGTGGTGATCACCTTCCTGTCCGCCGCGGTGGGCGTTCGCGACAACACCCATCTGAGCGTCGAGATCCTGCCCAACGCGCTGTCGGCGGCGTGGCGATCGCGGCTGGCGATCCTCATCAACCTCATCCTGATCGGATTCGGGCTGCTGATGGCGCTGAACGCCTACACGCTGACCAGCTTCACCTGGGGGCAGGAGATCCCGCTGCTGAACGTGCCCGAGGGGCTGCGCAGCCTGCCGATGGTGATCAGCGGCGCGCTGATGACGCTGTTCGCGGCGGGAAACATCGCCCGGGAACTGGATCCGGCGCGCGCCGGCGCGGCTGCTGGCGGGGCCTCGACAAAGGACATGCCGTAATGGGGCTGATCATTCTTCTGGGGCTTTTCGCGCTGCTGATCGCCATTGGCGTGCCGGTGGCCTACGCCATCGGGCTGTCGGCGGTCGCCGCCTTCGCCCATGAGGGGCTGCCGCTGCTGATCGCCTTTCAGCGCATCGTGTCGGGCGTGTCGGTGTTTTCGCTGCTGGCGATCCCGTTCTTCATCTTCGCCGGCGAGCTGATGCTGCAGGGCGGCATCGCGGCGCGGCTGGTGCGGCTGGCCTCGTCCTCGGTGGGCTGGATGCGCGGCGGGCTGGGGCAGGTCAACGTGTTCTCCTCCATGCTGTTCGGGGGCATATCCGGCTCGGCCGTGGCGGATGTCTCGGCGTTGGGCTCGCTGCTGATCCCGGTGATGAAGGAAAAGGGCTACGAGGCCGATTACGCGGTCAACGTCACCGTGACATCGTCGATCGCCGGCATCCTGATCCCGCCCAGCCACAACATGATCCTGTTCGTGGTGGCCGCGGGCGGCGGCATTTCGGTGTCAAAGCTGTTCATCGCCGGCATCGTGCCGGGGGTGATCATGTGCCTCGGCCTCGCCGTCGCCGCGCGCTGGCTCGCCATCCGCCGCGATTATCCGGTGGAGCCCTTCGCCGGCTGGCGGGTCATCGCGCTGGCCTTCGTCACGGCGCTGCCGGGGCTGTTCACCGCGGTGATCATCGTCGGCGGCGCGCTGTCGGGGGTGTTCACGGTCACCGAATCCGGGGCCATCGGCGCCATCTACGCCATCGCCGTCACTGCGATCGCCTACCGGTCGCTGTCCTGGGCGGCGTTCTGGACCGCCGTCACCCGGGCGGTGCGCACCACCGGGATGGTGATGATCCTGGTGGCCTGCGCCTCGGCCTTCGGTTACCTGCTGGCCTTCTATCAGGTGCCCGCGCGGCTGACTTCGGCGCTGTTCTACGTCTCCGACAACCCGATCGTGGTGCTGCTGATCCTCAACCTGATGCTGCTGGCGCTGGGCATGATCATGGACATGGCGGCGCTGATCCTGATCTGCACGCCGATCTTCCTGCCGGTGGCGACCGGGCTGGGCATGGATCCGATCCAGTTCGGGGTGATGATGATGATGAATCTGGGGCTGGGCCTGTGCACGCCGCCGGTGGGCGCCTGCCTGTTCGTCGGCTGCGCCATCGGCGAGGTGCCGATCGAGAAGGCGGTGAAAAGCATCTGGCCGTTCTACATCGCCATTCTGGCGGCGCTGATGCTGGTCACCTTCGTGCCGGCGATCTCCATGACTCTGCCCGGCATGATGGAGTGATCGTTGACCCCGTCGGCGCGAAGCGGCATCACGGCGGGGATGAAGGCGGCGCAGGCGCGGGCAACCCCGGGGCGACAGCGAGGCGGCGGAACATGACCGAAAAAACCCTGCGCAGCGCGCGCTGGTTCGACGCGGACGACCTGCGGGGCTTTGGCCACCGCTCTCGCCTCATGCAAATGGGCTACGGGCGCGAGGACTGGCACGGCCGGCCGGTGATCGCCATCCTCAACACCTGGTCCGACATCAACCCCTGCCATGCGCATTTCAGGCATCGGGTCGAGGACGTGAAGCGCGGCGTGCTTCAGGCCGGCGGCTTTCCCCTCGAATTGCCGGCCCTGTCGCTGTCCGAGACCTTCGTGAAACCCACCACCATGCTGTATCGCAACATGCTGGCCATGGAGGTCGAGGAGCTGCTGCGCTCCCACCCCATCGACGGCGCGGTGCTGATGGGGGGCTGCGACAAGACCACGCCGGCGCTGCTGATGGGCGCGATCAGCATGGACCTGCCGGCGATCTTCGTCCCCGCCGGGCCCATGCTCAGCGGCGATCTGCGGGGCGAGACGCTGGGCTCGGGCTCGGACACCTGGAAATACTGGGACAAGCGGCGCGCGGGCGAGATCGACGCGCAGGAATGGCAGGCGGTCGAGGCCGGCATCGCCCGCAGCTACGGCCATTGCATGACCATGGGCACCGCCAGCACCATGACCGCCACGACCGAGGCGATGGGCATGTGCCTGCCGGGGGCTTCGTCGATTCCGGCGCCCGACAGCAACCATGTCCGCATGTGCGCGGCCTCGGGGCGGCGGATCGTGGCGATGGTGCGCGAGGAGCTGAAGCCCTCCGACATCCTGTCGCGGGCCTCGTTCGCGAACGCCATCCGGGTCGCCATGGCGATGGGCTGTTCGACCAACGCCGTCATTCACCTGATCGCCGAGGGGCGGCGCGCCGGGTTCGACATATCGCTGGAGGATTTCGAGGCGGTGAGCCGCTCGACCCCGGTGCTGGCCAACATACGCCCCTCGGGCGACAGGCATCTGATGCAGGATTTCCACCGTGCCGGCGGGCTGCGTGCGCTGATGGCGCGGATGCGCGGCCTTCTGGCGCTGGACGCGCGGTCGGTGAGCGGGGCGACCATCGGCGACGGGCTCGCGGGGGCCGAGGTCTGGAACGACGACGTGATCCGCCCGCTCGACAACCCGGTCTACGCCGAGGGCGCGCTGGCGGTGCTGCGCGGCAATCTGGCGCCCGACGGCTGCGTCATCAAGCCCTCGGCCTGCGCCGCGCGGCTGCTGAAGCATCGCGGCCCGGCGCTGGTGTTCGACAGCTACGCCGAGATGAAGGCGCGGATCGACGATCCCGACCTCGGGGTCACTGCGGACACGGCGCTGATCATGCGCGGCGCCGGGCCCGTGGGCGGCCCCGGGATGCCCGAATGGGGGATGCTGCCGATCCCGAAAAAGCTGCTGAAGGCCGGGGTGCGGGACATGATCCGCATTTCCGACGCGCGCATGAGCGGCACCAGCTACGGCGCCTGCATCCTGCATGTCGCCCCCGAGGCGCATCTGGGCGGGCCGCTGGCGCTGGTGCGCACCGGCGACATGATCGAGGTGGACGTGGACGCGCGCAGCATCCGCATGGACGTGCCCGAGCCCGAGCTCGCCGCCCGCCGCGCCGCCTGGCGCCCCCCCGAACCGAAATTCCAGCGCGGCTACGGCTGGATGTTCGCGCGCCACGTGACCCAGGCCAACGAGGGCTGCGATTTCGACTGCCTGGAAACCGGGTTCGGCGCGGCGCCGCCCGAACCGGAGATCCTCTGATCGCTTGACGCGCCGCCATCCGTCGGGCGGCGCGCGCCGGCGCCGTTCGGGGGGGCTCGACGACGCGGCGCAGGGCGACGTGACGCCGAGCGTTGCGCGGGGCCGAGGCTCAGACGCCCTGGCGCACGTCCAGCGCGTCGCGCAGCCAGTCGCCGATGAAGTTGATCGACAGCACCACCAGCATGATGGCGACGCCGGGGAACACGCCAAGCCACCAGGCCTGCGTCACGAACCCGCGCCCGTCGGCGAGGATCAGCCCCCAGGTCGGCGTGTCGGCATCGACCCCGAGCCCGAGAAACGACAGGCTGGCCTCGCCGAGAATGGCGTAGGAGACGCTGACCGTCGCCTGCACGATGATCGGCGCCGCGGCGTTGGGCAGGATGTGGACGAACAGCGTGCGCATGTCCGAAAAACCCATGGTGCGGGCGGCGTCCACGTATTGCTCCTCGCGCAGGGTCAGGGTCATGGACCGCGCGATGCGGGCGAAATCGTCGACGAAGGCCAGCGAGATGGCGACGATCACGTTGAGCAGCCCGGTTCCGAACACCGCCACCAGGTAGACCGCGATGATGAAATTCGGGAACGCCCATTGCAGGTCGATGTAGCGCATGATCACCAGATCGATCCAGCCGCCGAAATAGCCCGCGATCAGCCCGAGCGCGAGCCCCGCCGCCAGCGCCAGCGCCACCGTCGACACGCCGATGAACAGCGAGATGCGGGCGCCGTAGAGGATGCGGCTGAGCAGGTCGCGGCCCAGATCGTCGGTGCCCAGAGGATGGGTCCATGACATGCCGATCATCATGTCGAAGGTCATCTCGTTGGGATCGAAGGGGGCCAGCATCGGGGCCAGCAGCCCGCCCAGAACGATCAGGCCCAGCACCGCCAGCCCGACTTGCGCCTTGCGGTCCTGCGCCAGCAGGGCGCGCAGGCGCGATCGGCGGGGCGCGGGGACGGGGATCGCGGCGTCGGTCATTGGGTCAGCCTGATGCGCGGGTCGATCACGCCGTAGAGCAGATCGACCAGCAGGTTGGAAAACACGAAGATCGCGGACACCACCAGCACCGCGCCCTGCACCACCGGGTAGTCGCGATTGAGGATGCCCTGGATCAGCACCCGGCCCAGCCCCTTGATGGCGAACACGTTCTCGACCACCACCGCGCCCGAGATCAGCAGCGCGAAGGCGATGCCGATCACCGTGATCACCGGGATCATGGCGTTGGGCAGGGCGTGGCCCAGCATCACCATGCGCGGGGTCAGCCCCTTGGCGCGGGCGGTGCGCATGTAATCGGCCTTCAGGACCTCCAGCAGGGACGATCGGATCATGCGCGCGATGATCGCCGAGAACGCCGTGCCGATGGCGATGGCCGGCAGGATCAGGTGGCGCAGCCACGGCCACAGCCCCTCGCTGAGCGGCGCGTAGCCGATGGCGGGCAGCCATTGCAGATTGGCGGCGAAGACGATGATCAGCAGGATCGCCAGCCAGAAATCCGGCATCGACAGGCCAAGGAAGGCCAGCAGCGACACGCTGTTGTCGGTGGCGGAGTTGCGTCTTGTGGCCGACAGGATCCCCGCGGGCACGGCGATGGCCAGGGCGATGAAGAACGCCAGCAGCGACAGCGAGATGGTGCGCGGGAAGGCTTCCTCAAGGATCTGGCGCACCGGCGCCCGGCTGCCGTAGATCGAGGCGCCCAGATCGCCCTGCAGCATGTTGGTGAACCAGATCCAGTATTGCACGAACACCGAGCGGTCGAATCCGAGGCTGCGCTTCATGGCGGCGATCTCGTCCGGCCCGCCGGCGTCGGCGAGCATGGCGGCGATCGGGTCGCCGGGCACCAGGCGCAGCATGAAGAACACCAGCGTCGCCACCGCCCACATCACCAGGACGGCGCCGATCAGCCGGCGCAGCATGTAGGTGGTCAATTGCGGTCTCCCTGATCGCGGCGGGGGATTGGGCGGGCAGGCGGGCGGGTCGCCGGGCCGTCGCGCGGCCCGGCCCGGTCGTCGGCGCGGATCAGCCGATGGTCACCCGGTCGAAATCATGCAGGCCGGGGATGCGGCCGATCCCCGGCACGGTCACCGAGGCATGGTGCACCAGCACGTCCACCGGGTGATACAGGAACCCGCAGGCCACCTTGTCCGAGGTGATGCGGTTGGCCTTGCGCACCAGCGCGCGACGGGCTTCGAGATCGGCGGTCACCGATTCCTCGTCGATCAGCGCGTCGGCCTCCGGATCGCTGAAATAGCCGAACGGGTATTTGGTCGTGTCGCGGGTTCGACCGTTGAATTTCGACGTGGTCTTCATCCAGTCCACCAGCCCGTCATCGGGGTCGTAATCCCCGCCCGAGCCGCCGAGCCGCATGTCGAATTCCATCTTGTTGAAATCCTCGATGCCCACCGAGAATTCCTTGGGCGTGACCCTGACGCGGATGCCGAGCACGGTCTTGTAGATGTTGGCGATCACCAGCCCGTTGCGCTTTTGCGCCGGGGTGGTGATCAGCTCCAGCTCCGGAAAGCCCTCGCCGCCGGGGAACCCGGCTTCGGCCAGCAGGGCGCGGGCGCCCGCGGGGTCGTAGGTCTGTTCGGAGATCTCGGAAATCCCCGCGTCGTAGTAATAGGCCATGGCCGGATTGATTGACCCGAAGCCCGGCGCCGCGTAGCCGAAATGCGCCTGCTTCACATAGGTGTCGCGGTCCAGCGCCTTGGCCAGCGCCAGACGCACCATGAAGCCCTTGTCCTTCTTCAGCTCGGCCAGCGGCTTGTCAAAGCTGGTGACCCGCATGGGGTCGCGCCACGGGTTCATCCACACCGCCTGAAAGCCCGGCCCCGGCTTGATGTCCACCACCAGATCGGGATTGGCCTTGAAGCGGTCGATCAGCTGCGCGGCGATGCCGTTGCCGCCGATATACTGGATGTCCCCGGCTTCGAGCGCCGCGGCGATCGGCTCCACCCCGTCGATGGGGCGGATGATCACACGGTCGAGCCTGGGGCGCTCGGGGTCGTGGTAATCGGCGAATTTCTCCAGCGTGACGCCTTGGCCCAGCACATGCCTGGCCACCCGGAACGGCCCGGTGCCCACGGGCGCGAGCCCGTAATCGGCGGCGCCCATCTTTTCCAGCGCCCCGCGCGAGACGATGGTCATGGCCCGCCCCGAGGCGCGCTCCAGCGTCTTGGTCAGGAACGAGGCCTGGGGCTTCTTCAGCGTGAAGCGCACCTCGTGCGCGCCGAGTTTTTCCAGCTTCTCGACATTCTTCAGCACCTTGGAATGGATCGAAATTTCCGGGTTCGACGAGCGTTCGAAGGTGTAGAGCACGTCGTCGGCGTCAAATGGGTCGCCGTTGTGGAAGGTCACGCCCCGGCGCAGCTGGAACGTGTAGATCCGGCCGTCGTCGGAAACGGTCCAGTTTTCCGCCAGATCGCCGCGCGGCACCAGGTCGGAATCGATATGCATCAGCCCCGACAGCACGTTGGAGGCGATCTGGAATTGCAGCACCTGGCCGATGCGGGCCGGATCCAGGGTCTGGATCTCGGCCACCCCGGCCCAGCCGCAGTTCAGCGTGCCGCCGGCGGCAGCGGCCTGCGCCCGGGGCGCGGCGCCGGGCAGCAGATGCGCCGCCGTCAACGCGCCGCTGGCCGCCAGCAGGCGCAGCGTGGCGCGGCGCGACAGGCTGGGCCCGGACATTTCCCGCGCGCTCAGCCCGAACATCGGGTCGCGCGGATCGAAATCATGGGCTTCGCTCCAGAGCGCGCGGATTCGCTTGAGAATGTGGGAGTCGGCGTTTTTCATGGAACAGCTCCTGCGCAATCGGTTTCACGGGGTGGTTCGGTCGGATTTCGGTCGGGGCGCGGCGCGGCGCTCTCCGCGTTCCAGCAGGCGGCCGCGTGCGCCGGCGCGACGGGGGCCAGTTTCGGCGCCTCCCGGGCGCAACGGGCGGTGGCGACGGGGCAGCGCGGATGGAACACGCAGCCCGAGGGCGGGTTGACCGGGCTCGGGACCTCGCCGCGCAGCGGCTCGACGACGCGGTCGGCCTCGGATTCCGGATCGGGATTGGGCACGGCGTCGATCAGCGCCTGCGTGTAGGGATGATGCGGCGCGGCGAACAGCGGGTCGGAGGGCGCGGTCTCGACGATCCGGCCCAGATACATCACCGCCACCTGATCGCAGAGATGGCGCACCACCGACAGGTCATGGCCGATGAACAGGTAGGTGAGGCCGAATTCGCGTTGCAGGTCCTCGAGCAGGTTGAGGATCTGCGCCTGGATCGACACGTCGAGCGCCGACACCGCCTCGTCGCAGACGATCAGCTCCGGCCCCATGGCCAGCGCCCGGGCGATGCCGATGCGCTGGCGCTGGCCGCCGGACATCTCGTGCGGGTGCAGTTCGGCGAAGCGCGCGGGCAGCCCGCAGATGTCGAGCAGACGCGCCACCTCGCCCGCCACCTCGCGCAGGGGCTTCAGGCGGTGCACGCGGATCGGTTCGCCGATGATGCGCCCGGCGGTCATGCGCGGGTTCAGCGACGACTGCGGATCCTGAAAGATCGCCTGCACCTTGCCGCGAAACCTGGCCAGCCCGGCGCCCTGCATCCTGGCCACGTCCTCGCCGTCAAAGCGGATCGCCCCGGCGCTGGCCTCGACCAGCCGCAGCACGGCGCGCGCCACCGTGGTCTTGCCGCAGCCGGATTCGCCCACCAATCCGAATGCCTGCCCCCGGGGGATGGAAAAGCTGACGCCGCTCACCGCCTTCACCTCGCCGGTGACCCGCTGCAGCAGGCCCGAGCGGATGGCGAAGCGCACATGCAGGTCTTGGATTTCCAGCAGCGGCGCGGTCATGCCACCGCCTCCCGCGCCGGGGCGGGCGCCGGATCGGCGCGCCAGCAGGCGACTTCATGGCCGCCGCTGGCCTGCATCGGCGGGATGTCCGCGCGGCACCGGTCCGTGGTCAGCGGGCAGCGGGGGTGGAACGGGCAGCCGCTCACCGGCTGCGTGGGATCGGGCGGCGCGCCGGGGATCGGCTTCAGCGGCAGGTGGCGCGGCAGGTCGAGGCGGGGCGCCGAATCCAGCAGCCCGCGCGTGTAGGGATGGGCCGGGTTGCGATAGAGTTCCGGGGCCTCGGCGCGTTCCACCACCCGCCCGCCATACATCACCGCCACGCTCTGGGCGTAGCGCGCCACGATGCCCAGATTATGGGTGATCAGCACCAGCCCGACCCCGTGATCCCGGCACAGCCGCGCGGTCAGGGTCAGGATCTGCGCCTGGATGGTCACGTCGAGCGCCGTGGTCGGTTCGTCGGCCAGCAGCAGGCGCGGTTCGCAGGACAGGGCGATGGCGATCATCACCCGCTGGCGCATGCCCCCCGACAACTGGTGCGGATACTGGCGCAGGCGGCGTTCGGGCTCCGATATCCCCACCTCGCCCAGCAGGTCCAGCGCCCGCGCCGCGGCGGCGCGGCGGCTGAGACCCAGCTTCAGGCGCATGCCCTCGGTGAGCTGGCTTTTGATGGATCGCACCGGGTTCAGCGAGGTCATGGGGTCCTGAAACACCATGGCGATGTCGCTGCCGCGCAGGGCGTTCATGTCGTGCGGCGACAGGCGGGCGAGGTCGCGCCCGTCGAACAGGATTTCGCCGCCCGCGACGCTCAGCCCCTCGTCGAGCAGCCCCATGATCGCCAGCGCGCTCAGGGATTTGCCGGACCCGGATTCGCCGACGATGGCGAGGGTTTCGCCGCGATCGAGCGCGAAGCTCGACTCATGGACCAGACGGCGGCGCCGGCCGTCGCGCGCCACGTCGATCGCCAGGTTCTCAACGCGCAGAAGCGTCATCGGTGTCGGCCCCCCCCCGGGGGGCGACGCCCGCCCGGAAACCGGGCTGGACATCGCGGAATCGTATCGTTATCGTTATCGATATTAGAGGCGAGCGAAATGGCCCTGTCAATGCTGTCTGAAACCGATATCGGGAGGCTCGCGCCGGATTTTCGCCGCATCGGCGGCAAGAAATCCGATCAGGTCTACGGGATCATCAAGAAGGCGATCCTGTTTCGCCATTTCGTCCCGGGCGCGCAGTTGCGGGAGCAGAACCTCGCCGGGAATTTCGGCTGCAGCCAGAGCACGGTGCGCGAGGCGCTGCTGCGGCTCGACGATGACGGGCTGGTGAAGCGCTCCGGCTATCAGGGCACGCGGGTCACCGACACCAGCCTGGCCGAGGCGGTGGAAATGGTGCGCGCGCGCCTCTCCATCGAGCGCGGCGTGGCGCGGCGGCTGGCGCGGGTCGGGGTCGGTCCGCATATGGCGGCGCTGGAGTCGCTGGCCGCGCAGGTGGACGAATCCAACGGCGTCGAGGACCTCTACCGCAGCGCCGAGATGGACCGCGCCTTTCACGCGCTGCTGGCGCGGGCCTCGGGCATGGGGCTGCTGTCGCCGCTGCTGACGCGTTGCGCGCTGCACATCCACCGCTTCACGCTTGGCGGCGTCGAGGTGTCGCGCGACCTTTATGACGAGGCCGTCGCGGGCGACGAGCACCGCGCGCTGCTCGCCGAAGTCACCTGCGGCGACGCCGACCGCGCCGAAAAAGCCATCGTCGGGCATCTGCATCTGGTGCTGTCGCGCTGGTCGCCGTCGCTGATCGAGGCCGTCGGCCCCGAGACCTTCAGGACCCCGGACTAGCAACAGGAGCGGGTGCATGGCCGCATTCACCACTCGCCCGGAGATCGCGGGCACCTTCGGCATCGTCGCCTCCACGCATTGGCTGGCCTCCGCCGTCGGGTTCGGGGTGCTGGAAAAGGGCGGCAACGCCTTTGACGCCGCGGTGGCGATGGGGTTCGTCCTGCATGTGGTCGAACCGCATCTGAACGGCCCCGGCGGCGAATTCCCGGCGATTTTACACATCGCGGGCGAGGACCGGACGCGGGTGCTCTGCGCCCAGGGCGTCGCCCCGGCGCGGGCCACGATCGACCATTATCGCGGCGAGGGGCTGGACCTGATCCCCGGTTCGGGGCTGCTGGCGACGGTGGTTCCGGGGGCGTTCGACGGCTGGATGCTGATGCTGCGCGACTACGGCGCCATATCGCTGCGCGAGGCGCTGGCCCCGGCGATCTTCTACGCCCGCCACGGCCATCCCATGCTTGGCTCCGTGTCCGGGGTGATCGCCGGTCTGGCGGACATGTTCCGCGCCGAATGGCCGAGTTCGGCGCAAACCTGGCTGCCCGGCGGCGTCGCGCCGGCGCCTGGCGCGCTGTTTCGCAACCCGGCGCTGGCGGACACCTGGGACCGGGTGCTGCGCGAATCCGAGGGCGCGCGCGGTCGCGAGGCCCAGATCGAAAACGCCCGCGCGGCGTTTTCCAGCGGCTTCGTCGCCGAGACCATCGACGCCTATCTGGCCCATGCCGAGGTCATGGACGGGACCGGCGCGCGCCGCCGCGGGGTGCTGACCGGCGCCGACATGGCCGCGTGGCAGGCAAGCTACGAACCCCCGCTGACCGGCGATTACGGCGACTGGACCCTGGCCAAGACCGGCCCCTGGGGGCAGGGGCCGGCGCTGTTGCAGGCGCTGAAGATCCTCGACGGGTCCGGCATCGACGCCATGGCGCCGCTGGGCGCGGATTTCATCCACGCAACCGTCGAGGCCCTGAAGCTCGCCTTCGCCGATCGCGAGGCGTTCTACGGCGACCCGGATTTCGCCGACATCCCCATGGAGACGCTGCTGTCCGACGCCTATGCCGCCGCGCGGCGCAAGCTGATCGGCGCGACCGCCTCGCTGGAACAGCGCCCCGGGCGCATCCCCGGATTCGAGCGCCTGGCCGACGCCGCGATCGCGCGCGCGGCGCGGGCGGCGGATGCGTCGGTCGGCGCGGACGCGGGCGAGCCGACCATGGCGCATCTGGTCAACCGGCGCGGCGACACGGTGCATCTCGACGTCATCGACCGCTGGGGCAACATGGTGTCGGCGACGCCGTCGGGGGGCTGGCTGCAATCCTCGCCGGTGATCCCGGGGCTCGGGTTCCCGCTGAATTCGCGGGCGCAGATGTTCTGGCTCGATCCCGGCCTGCCGTCGAGCCTCGCGCCAGGGCGGCGGCCGCGCACCACGCTGACCCCGTCGCTGGCGCTGCATGAAGGCCGGCCGCGCATGGCCTTCGGCACCCCGGGGGGCGATCAGCAGGACCAGTGGCAGCTGATCTTCTTCCTGCGGCTGGTCCATGGCGGCATGAACATGCAGGAGGCGATCGACGCGCCGCTGTTCCATTCCCAGCATTTCACCGCCTCGTTCTGGCCGCGCCTGGCGGCGCCGGGGCGGATGATGATCGAGGCCTCGGCCGGGGCCGGGGTGATCGCCGACCTGCGCGCGCGCGGGCATGAGGTGGAGGCTGCCGAGCCCTGGAGCGTCGGGCGGCTCACGGCCGCGTCGCGGGGCGGCGACGGCGTCCTGCGGGCGGCGGCGACGCCGCGCCAGATGCAGGCCTATGCGGTCGGTCGCTAGGGGGCGGCGGCGGCGGACATGTCGCGATCATGCGTCTTTGATCCCGGATTGTCGGGACATGCCGCGGGAGGGGGCGGATTGAACGCCATATCGAATGAAGTCGGAGCCATGCCATTGACCAACAGCGAAAATCGCGACGCGCGCAGCGCCCGGGCCGCGCCGGATGTCTGAATCGCGCGCCGGGTCCGGGGCCGCCGCGACGCCCCCGCCGGCGTCGGCGCTGCGCGCGCTGCTGCGTCGGCCGCGCTCGATCTTCGCGCTGGGGGTCATCGGGCTGCTGTTCGGCGCCGCCTTCGCGGCGCCGTGGATCACCCCCTACGATCCCTATGACCAGATGTTCGACGGGCTCAGCATCGAGGGCGCGCCGCTGTCGCCCTCGGCGGATTACTGGCTGGGCACCGACCTGCTGGGGCGGGACCTGTTCTCGCGGCTCGTGCTCGGGGCCCAGACCTCGCTGATCATCGGGTTGCTGGCCAATGGCATCGCGGTGCTGTTCGGGGCCTCGGTGGGCATCGTCGCGGGGTATTTCGGCGGCGTCCTCGGCGGCGCGCTGATGCGCTTCACCGACCTGATGATGGCCTTTCCGGCGCTGCTGCTGGCGATCGTGCTGGCGGCGATCTTCAAGCCTTCGCTGCTGATCGTGGCGCTGGTGATCGCCATGGTCAACTGGGTGCAGATGGCGCGGGTGATCTACACCGAGACCCGGGCCATATCGCAGCGCGAATTCATCGACGTGCAGCGCGCCATCGGCGCGGGAAGCCTGCGCATCATCTGGAAACACATCCTGCCGCACCTGATCTATTCGATCATCGTCTTCGGCACGCTGGGCATATCGACCACCGTGCTGCTGGAGGCGACGCTGAGCTACCTTGGCGTCGGCGTGCAGCCGCCGACCCCGTCCTGGGGCAACATCATCTTCGAGAACCAGACCTATTTCGCAACCGCCCCCTGGCTGGTGTTCTTTCCCGGATTGCTGATCGTGTTCCTGGCGCTGTCCTTCAACCTGCTCGGGGACGCGCTGCGCGACGTGCTCGACCCCAAGCTGAAGGGGCGGCACTGATGGGCGCGTATCTGATCAGGCGCATTGGCGAGACCCTGCTGATCCTGCTCGGCATCACCTTCGTCACCTTCATCCTGCTCTACCTCGTGCCCGCCGACCCGGCGCGCCAGATCGCCGGGCGCAGCGCCACGCCCGAAACCGTCGCCAACATTCGCGCGCAACTGGGGCTCGATCAGCCGTTCTACGTGCAATACGGGCGCTATCTGGGCGCCCTGCTGCAGGGCGATCTGGGGCGATCCTACCTGCAGCGCACCGAGGTCGCGACGCTGATCGCCGCGCGCCTGCCCGCCACGCTGCTGCTGATGTTCGGGGCCATCGTCGCGGAACTGGTCATGGGGCTGAGCATGGGCGCGATCGCGGCGCTCAGGCGCAACACGCCGCTGGACCAGTCGCTGATGGTGTTTTCCTTCGTCACCATCTCGGCCCCGCAATTCGTCGTCGGCATCCTGCTGCTTTACGTGTTCGCGGTGCAGCTCGCCTGGTTTCCCATCGGCGGCTACGGCACGTTTGCGCATCTGGTGCTGCCGGCGATGACCATCGGGCTGCTCGGCGCCGGCTGGTATTCGCGGATGATGCGATCCTCGATGATCGACGTGCTGGGGCGGGATTTCGTGCGCACCGCCCGGGCCAAGGGGCTCGGCAAGCTGCGCATCGTGCTGCGCCACGTGGTTCCCAACGCCATCCTGCCGATCATCGCCATGATCGGCATCGACATCGGGCTGTTCATGTCCGGCATCGTCGTGGTCGAGAGCGTCTTCGGCTGGCCCGGCATCGGCCAGCTCGCCTGGCAGGCGATCCAGCGCATCGACATCCCGATCATCATGGGGGTCACGCTGGTCTCGGCCTGCTTCATCGTGCTGGGCAATTTTCTGGCGGACATGATCGCGCCGCTCGTCGATCCCCGCATCAAGCTGAAATAAAACACCGACACAGGGAAAGGAAACACCATGAAAACGATACTGGCCACCAGTCTGGCGGCGCTGAGCGTCGCCTTCGCCGCCAACGCCCAGGTCACGGATTTCTCCGGGATCAAGCAGGGCGGCTCGATGATCGTCACCTACAAGGACGACGTTTCGACGCTGGATCCGGCGATCGGCTACGACTGGCAGAACTGGTCGATGATCAAGAGCCTGTTCGACGGGCTGATGGATTACGAACCCGGCACCACGATCCTGAAGAAGGACCTGGCCGAGGATTACACGATCTCCGACGACGGCCGCACCTTCACCTTCAAGCTGCGCGAGGGGGTGAAATTCTCCAACGGGCGCGAGCTGATCGCCGATGACGTGAAATATTCGCTCGACCGCGTGACCAACCCCAGGACCCAGAGCCCCGGCGCCGGGTTCTTCGGGTCCATCGAGGGCTATGACGCCATGTCAAGCGGCGAGGCCGACAGCCTGTCCGGGGTCGCCGTGCTCGACCGCTACACGGTGCAGATCAAGCTGTCGCGCCCCGACGCCACCTTCCTGCATGTGATGGCGATCAACTTTTCCTCCGTGGTGCCCAGGGAGGAGACCGAGAAATACGGCCCCGATTTCGGCAAGAACCCGGTGGGATCGGGCGCCTTCACGCTCGCCGAATGGACGCTGGGCCAGCGGCTGGTGTTCGCGCGCAACAAGGATTACTGGAACGCCGGCGCGCCCAAGCTCGACCAGATCGTGTTCGAGGTCGGGCAGGAACCCATCGTGGCGCTGCTCAAGCTGCAGCAGGGGCAGGCGGACATCCCCGGCGACGGCATTCCGCCGGCCAAGTTCCTCGAGGTGACCCGCGATCCGGCGTTCAAGGATTTCGTCATCGAGGGCGGCCAGCTGCACACCGGCTACATCACCATGAACGTCAAGATGCCGCCTTTCGACAACGTCAAGGTGCGCCGCGCGGTGAACATGGCGATCAACAAGGAACGCGCGGTGCGCATCATCAACGGCCGCGCGGTGATCGCCAACCAGCCGCTGCCGCCGACGATGCCGGGATACGCGGATGATTACGCGGGCTATCCCTTCGACCCCGAGGCGGCAAAGGCGCTGCTGGCCGAGGCCGGGTTCCCGGACGGGTTCGAAACCCGGCTTTTCGTCTACAACACCGATCCGAACCCGCGCATCGCGCAATCCTTCCAGCGCGATCTGGCGGCGATCGGCATCAAGGCGGAAATCCGGTCGCTGGCGCAGGCCAACGTGATCGCCGCGGGCGGCGAGCCGGATCAGGCGCCGATGATCTGGTCGGGCGGCATGGCCTGGATCGCGGATTTCCCCGATCCGTCCAACTTCTACGGCCCGATCCTGGGCTGCGACGGCGCGGTGCGGGGCGGCTGGAACTGGGCCTGGTACTGCAACCCGGAGCTTGACGCCAAGGCGGTCGAGGCCGACGCCATGACCGATCCGGCCATGGCCGCCGAACGCGAGGCGAAATGGCGCGAGATCTACCTCGCGATCATGGAGGACGCGCCCTGGGCGCCGGTGTTCAACGAACAGCGCTTCACCATGCGTTCGGCGCGGCTGGGCGGTCCCGACGCGATCTTCGTGGATCCGGTGCATGTGCCGGTCAACTACGATTACGTCTATTCCAACGACGTGCAGTAGCCATGTGCAACGCTCCTGACTACACGATCCACGGGCGTCATCATCACTTCGGGTGGGATCATGCGATCCCGCCCGTCGCCACCGTGGCCCCGGGCGCGTCCCTGCATTTCGAATGCCTGGACAGCTCGGGCGGGCAACTGACCAGGGACAGCGTGGCGGGGGACATCGCCGGGCTGTCATTCGACAGGATCAACCCGGTGACCGGGCCGATCCATGTGGACGGGGCCGAACCCGGGGACATCCTGAAGATCGGCATCGAGGGGTTCGAGCCCTCGGGCTTCGGCTGGACCGCCAACATTCCGGGATTCGGGCTGCTGGCCGATCAGTTCGACGAACCGGCGCTGAAGATCTGGTCCTATGACTCCGACGCCATGACCCCGGCGCTGTTCAGTTCGCTGGCGCGGGTGCCGTTGAAGCCGTTTGCCGGGACCATCGGGGTGGCGCCGGGCGAACCGGGGCTGCATTCGGTGGTGCCGCCGCGCCGGGTCGGCGGCAATCTCGACATCCGCGACCTGGCGGCGGGGTCGGTGCTGTATCTGCCGGTGGAGGTCGCGGGGGCGCTGTTCTCGATCGGCGACACCCATGCGGCGCAGGGCGACGGCGAGGTCTGCGGCACGGCGATCGAAAGCCCGATGAAGGTCAATCTGACGCTCGACCTGATCAAGCGGACGCCGCTGAAATTCCCGCGCTTCACCACGCCGGGGCCGGTGACCAGCCATCTCGACGCCGGCGGCTACGAGGCCACCACCGGCATCGGCCCCGACCTGATGAGCGGCGCGCGCGACGCGCTGTCGGCGATGATCGATTTCCTGTGCAAGACCCACGGGTTGAGCGCCGTCGACGCCTACATGCTGTGCTCGGTCTGCGGCGATCTGCGGATTTCCGAGATCGTCGACATGCCCAACTGGGTGGTGTCCTTCTACATGCCGCGCATCGTTTTCGAATGAGCGCGGCTGAAGACGGCGCCGGGCGGGATGCGCCCCGCCCGGCGCTCAGCGTTCGGGGCCTGAGCATCCAGGTGGCCACGACCGAGGGCCCCAAGCTGGTGGTCGAGGACATGGGGTTCGACCTTCTGCGCGGCGAGACCCTGTGCCTTGCCGGCGAAAGCGGGTCGGGCAAGTCGATGACCGCGCTGGCGGTGATGGGCCTGCTGCCCCAGCCCATGGCGCGCATCGCCAAAGGCTCGATCCGGCTTGCCGACGGGACCGAACTGGCGGGGATGAGCGAGGCGGGCCTGCGCAAGATCCGCGCCGCGCGCATCTCGATGATCTTTCAGGAACCCATGACCTCGCTCAACCCGGTGATGCGCATCGGGCCGCAACTGACCGAAGCGCTGCTGGAACACGGGGTCTGCGCGCCGGGCGCCGCGCGGGCCCGGGCGCTGGACCTGCTGCGCGACGTGCGCATCGCCGACGCCGAACTGCGCTATCGCCAGTATCCGCATGAATTATCCGGCGGCATGCGCCAGCGGGTGATGATCGCCATGGCGCTGGCCTGCGAGCCCGAAATCCTGATCGCCGACGAACCCACCACGGCGCTTGACGTGACCGTGCAGGCCGAGGTGCTGGACCTGATCCGCGCCCTGCAGCGCGAACACGGGACCACGGTGCTGATGATCACCCATGACATGGGCGTGGTGGCGGAAATGGCCGACCGGGTGATCGTCATGCGCGAGGGGCGCGAGGTCGAATCCGCCCCGGTGCGCACCCTGTTCGCGGCGCCGAAATCCGCCTACGCGCGCGAATTGCTGGCCGCCGTGCCGCGGCTTGGCGATGCGCCGCCGCGCCCGGTCCCGGATCGCGCCATGACCGTGGTCAGGGTCGAAGATCTCTGCGTGCGCTTCGATCTGCGCGGCGGGCTGCTCAACCGGGTGCGATCGCGGGTGCACGCGGTCGAACATGTGAGCTTTTCCATCGCGCCGCGCGAAACCCTGGCGCTGGTGGGCGAATCCGGCTGCGGCAAATCCACCATCGGCAAGGCGTTGCTGGGGCTGGTGGACTGGAGCGGCGGCATCGAGATCGCCGGGCAGGCGGTCGCCGGGCTGGGGCAGCGCGACCTGCGCGCGGTGCGGCGCAACATCCAGATGGTGTTTCAGGACCCGGGCGCCTCGCTCGATTCGCGCATGACGGTGGGCGAACAGGTGGCCGAGCCGCTGGTGGTGCACGGGCTGGCCTCGGGGTCGGAATTGCAGGATCGCGCGGCGTGGCTGTTCCGGCGGGTGGGGCTGACGCCCGATCACCTCGGCCGCTACCCGCATGAATTCTCCGGCGGCCAGCGCCAGCGCATCTGCATCGCCCGGGCGCTGGCGCTGCGCCCGCAGGTCATCGTCGCCGATGAATGCGTCTCGGCGCTCGACGTGTCGGTGCAGGCGCAGGTGCTGGACCTGCTGCGCGAATTGCAGGCCGAGGAAGGGCTCGCCTACCTGTTCATATCCCACGACATGGCGGTGATCGACCAGATGGCGGACCGGGTGGCGGTGATGAACATGGGCCAGATCGTCGAGAGGGGCGGGCGCGAGCAGGTGCTGCGCAACCCCGCGCACCCCTACACCCGCCGGCTGCTGGCCGCCGTGCCGAGTCCGGACCCGTCCCGCAAGCGCATGCCGGCGCCGCCCCGCGCCCGCGACCCCGGATCCCCGATCTGGTCGGCGCGGTCCGGCCCGGCCCGGCTGCGTCTGACGCAGATCGCCGAGGATCACTGGGTGGCGCGCGACGACGCGCCGCAAGGGGCGCTGGCCGGGGCGGTCTGAGCGGCCGCGCAGGGCGGCCGCCCCTCGGCGGCGGTTGAACGGCGCATGTCTTGGATGACCCGGGCGGCGCCGTGGCAAGCCCCCTTGTCAGCGTTCCGGTTCGTCGCCGCCAGCCGCGGTGATCACGGCGACGATGATCAGCCCGGTCATGATCAGCCGCACCCCGGCGCTGGCGCCGAAGATGTTGAGCATGGTGACCAGCAGAAACAGGAACATCGCCGCGCCCCAGATCCCCGGAGCGTTGGCCCGCCCGCCGGCCACCGAGGTGCCGCCGATCACCACCACGGCGATCGAGGCCATGAGGTATTCCTCGCCCATGTTCAGCGACGCGCCGCCGGAAAACCCGGCCAGCAGATAGCCGCAAAGCGCCGCCAGCGTGGCGCTCAGCGCATAGGTGGCGAAGCGGACCCTTTCGACGTTGATCCCGGCCAGCGCGGCGGCGCGCGCGTTCTGCCCGATGGCCAGCACCGAACGCCCGTAGAGCGTGCGGTGCAGCAGCACGCTCATGACCACGGCCAGGCCGATGACCGCGATGGCGAGGATCGGCGCGCCCAGCACCTGCGCGGTGGCGAATTCCGCCAGCAGCGGCGGCGGCTTGATCTTCAGCCCGCGTCCGTAGGCGATGGCGGCGGACAGCACCAGGAAGCTCGCGGACAGGGTGGCGATGATCGGCGGGATGCGCAGCGCCCGGATCAGCAGGTAGTTGAACGCCCCCACCCCCAGCCCGCAGCCCAGCGACGCGACGAGCCCGATCGGCAGCATGGCGTCGGATCCGTCCATGATCTTCATCGCCACCGCCCCGGACAGCGAGATCGTCGCCGGAATCGACAGGTCCACATTGCCCGGCCCGGTGGTGATCACGAACATCTGGCCGATGCCCACGATCACCGTGAAGGTGGCGAAGGACAGCGCCGCGCTCAGCACCTCGGCGCCGCCCTTGCCGCCGGTGAAGGCCACCGTCGCCAGCCAGACGGCGATCATGCCGACATAGGACCAGATCCAGGGTTTTCGCCACAGGGTCTTCAGGGTCGCCGGCATCTCAGGCCTCCCGCCGGTTGATGAGCGCGCGCAGCGCCAGCACGATGATCAGGATCCCGCCCTGCGCGCCGATCTGCCAGTCGGGCGAGATGCGCAGGAAAATCAGGAACGATCCGGTCAGCGTCAGCGTCAGCGCGCCGAGCACCGCGCCGATGGGCGACACCCGCCCGCCGACGAATTCGCCGCCGCCGAGGATCACCCCGGCGATGGCGTAAAGCGTGTAGCGGTCGGCGATATGCGCATCCGCCGCCGAGGTCAGCCCGATCAGCGACAGCCCCGAGAGCACCCCGAAAAGCCCCGCCGCCGCATACATCGCCACCTTGATCTTCAGCAGCGACCAGCCGGCGCGGCCGATGGCCCTGGGATTGCCGCCGGCGCCGCGCAGCACCGCGCCGTAGCTCGAGGTCATCAGCAGCGCATGCACCGCGACCCCGGTGACGATGGCGGCGACGATGGGGAACGGCACAAGGGGCGTCTTCACGTGGACGATGGCGCTGACCCAGCCCGGCGCCGTGCCGCCCGGGGTGGGCAGGATCAGCACCGCGACGCCGAGCCACACGAAGGACATGCCCAGCGTGACCACGATCGAGGGCAGGTTGCGCCAGTGGATCAGCGCCCCGAGCGCGCCGTAGGCGGCGATGCAGCCCAGCAGCGCCAGCGCGCCCAGCGCCGGCGACTGGGCCAGCAGCGTGGCCCCTATGCTGGCGGTGAGCCCGACGAAGGCGCCGATCGACAGGTCCAGATCGTTGACGGTGATGATGAACATCTGCGCGATGGTCGCCAGCGCGATCGGCACCGCGTATTGCAGCATCAGGTTCAGGCCGAAATAGCTCATGGCGCGCGGCTGGATGTAGAAGATCGCCGCCAGCAGCGCCGCCAGCGACGCGGCGGGCAGCGCGGCGCGCAGCGTCCGTGGCGAGGTCAGCCAGGCCAGCGCGGTCATGCGCTGTCCCGGAACGAGGATTGCAGGACCTTCTCCTCGGTCAGCTCCGCGTTCGACATGTCGGCGACGATCAGTCCGTCGCGGAACACGTAGGTGTGGTCGCAATTCTTCAATTCGTCGATTTCCGTGGTGTACCAGAGGAAAGTGCGGCCGCGTTCGGCCTCGGCGCGGATCAGGTCGTAGACCTCGCGCTTGGTGCCCACGTCGACGCCGCGCATGGGGTCGTCCATCAGGATCACCGTCGCGTCCGAGGCCAGCGCCCGCGCGAACAGCGCCTTTTGCTGGTTGCCGCCGGACAGGGACAGGATGTTGTCGTTGACGTCGGGGGTGCGGATGTTGATCCGCTCCTTCCATTCGGCGGCCATCGCCGCCTCGGCGCCCGGGTCGATCAGGCCGCGCCGGACCATGGCGGGCAGCGAGCGGACGCAGATGTTGGCGGCGATGGACCACAGGTGAAACACCCCGTCGGCGCGCCGGTCCCCGGCCACCAGCGCCATCTCGCCGTCGACCCGCGTCGCGCCGCGGCGTTTCGAGGCGGCGCGAAAGATCTTCAGCAGCATCCGGGTCTGGCCATGCCCGGCGAGCCCGGCAAGCCCGACGATCTCGCCGCGATGCGCCAGCAGCCGGCCGGCGGGATCGTCGCGGGTCCCGTCGGGACTGGCCTCGACCGTCAGCGGCGCGACGCCGCGCAGCTGCGCCCGGGCCGACGGCGCGCCCTTGTCGCGGGGGGGCGCCACGGCGCCCATCTCCGCCACCAGCGAATCCCGGTCGAAATCGGCCGCCGGGCGCTCGGCCACCACCGCGCCGTCCTTCATCACCACGATGCGGTCGGAATGGTCGAGAACCTCGCCCAGCACATGGGTGATGAGAATGCAGCTCAGCCCCCCGGCCACCGCGCGGCCGACGAATTCCAGCAATTGCCGCGCCGTCACCACGTCCAGCGACGAGGTCGGTTCGTCGAGGATCACCAGATGCAGCGGCGCGTCGGTGACCGTGAAGGCGCGCGCGATCTCGATCATCTGGCGCTTGCCGATGGCCAGGTCGCCGACCACCTCGCCGGGCGACAGGCCGTGGCCGGGAAAAATCTCGTCCAGCTTGTCGGCGATCAGCCGGCCGGCCCGCGCCTTCCAGCCCCAGCCTTTCAGCGAGGGGTGAAAGATCCGGGCGTTTTCGGCCACCGTCAGGTTGGGACAGAGCGACAGTTCCTGAAACACGCAGCGGATGCCGTTTTCATTGGCGCCGCCCACCCCGTAGCCGGTTTCCAGCGGCTTGCCGTGGATGGCGATGGCGCCCTCGTCGGGCGCCAGGGCGCCGGCAAGCACGTTCATCAACGTGGATTTGCCGGCGCCGTTATGGCCGACGAGGCCGAGGCGCTCGCCGGATCTGACGCGCAGGGAGACGCCGTCGAGCGCCCGCACCGCGCCGAAGCGCTTGGCGATGGCCTCGAGTCTGACGATGTCGCGGTCAGTCGCGGTCATGCGCCCGCTCCCGTCTCCGTCCCCATCCATCGGAATCCGCGCGCCCGGGGGCGCGGCCTACTTGCCGGCCACCACCGCCTTGGCGTCCTCGAGCGAGTATTCCACGTTGGCGACCCCGCCCGCCTGGGTGTTGGCGAGGCTTTCCTCCAGCGTGTCCTGGTTGATCTGCAGGAACGGCACCACCAGATCCCGGGGCACCTCGGCGCCGTCGAGCACCATCTTCGCCACCCAGAAGGCCAGGGTCGAGACCCCGGGCGCGATCGACACCGACATGGTCTCGTAGCCGTTGGCGTCCTTCTGCTCCTTCCACCAAGTCAGTTCGTCATGGCGGTTGCCCATGATGATGATCGGGGTCGGGCGCCCGGCCGCCGCGAAGGCCTGCGCCGCGCCGTAGCCGTCGCCGCCCTGGGTCGCCACCGCGACGATTTCCGGCAGCGAGGGCAGGATGCCCGCGACCGCCTTCTGCGCCACGTCCTGCGCCCAGTTGCCATGCACCGAGCCGACGATCTTGAATTGCGGATGCAAGGCCGCGCCCGCATGGATGCCGGCGCTGATCTCGTCATCCACGAACACCCCCGCGAGGCCGCGGATCTCCAGCACGTTGCCGCCCGCGGGCAGGCGTTCGGCGAGGTAGTCGAGCTGGATGGCGCCCATGCCCTTGAAATCCACCGCGATGCGATAGGCGCAGGGCGCGGTGACGATGCCGTCGAAGGACACCACCACGATGCCCGCGTCGCAGGCCTGCTGCACCGCGCCGTTCAGCGCGTCGGGCGAGGCGGCGTTGATGACGATGGCGTCATAGCCCTGCAGGATCAGGTTCTGGATCTGGGCGGCCTGCTCGGTCACCTGGTTCTCGGCGGTGGTGAAGGCCGGGGCCTCGGCGACGACGCCCTCGGCCACCGCCGCGCCGGTCACCTTTTCCCAGCTCTGCAGCATCGCCTGGCGCCAGGAATTGCCGGCGTAGTTGTTGGACAGGGCGATCCGCTTGTCCGCGGCGCCGGCCATGGCGACGCCCGCGGTCAGGCTGAGCGCGATTGCGCCCATCAATGATTTCTTCAGCATCTTGTTCCTCCGTTGGGTTTGTTCTCGGGTGGTCTTTTATTGTCCGGCGCTCGGTCCTCGGCGCCGGTTTCGGTCAGGTTTCGGGCGCGCCGCCGTGAAGCGGCAGCGCGGCCTCGATGTCCTCGCGGGCGCTGATCAGCAGCGTGGTCATGGCCTTGCGCGCCTTGCCGGGGCGGCCGCGCTCGATATGGCGCAGCACCTTTTCATGCAGCGCGTTCGAGGTTTCCGCGGCGCCGGGAAGCTGCGCCGAAATCGCGAAGCTGCGCGCCAGCAGCGCCTCGACCACATAGATCAGCGAACTCAGCAATTCGTTGCCCGAGGCCCGCAGCAGCGCCGCGTGAAAGGCCAGATCCGCCAGCACGTTTTCGCGCGTGGTCGGCGCCGTGGTCTTCATGTCCGCCAGCGCCCGGCGGATCTCGGCGATTTCGGCGGCCCGCCCCCTGGCCGCGGCCAGTTCCGCGGCGGCGGGCTCGAACACCAGCCGGAATTCGAACAGCGCGTCGGCGAAGGCGCAGGTCAGCCCGGATTCCGTCGCCCAGGACAGGATGTCGGGGTCCAGCATGTTCCATTCGGCGCGCGGGCGCACCCGGGTGCCGACCCTTGGCCGCGAGGCCAGCAACCCCTTGGCGGCCAGCACCTTTACGGCCTCGCGATAGGCGGTGCGGCTGACGTTCAGCTCGGCGCTGGCGGCGTCTTCCCGGGGCAGGATCTCGCCCTCGGCGATGCGCCCGGTGACGATGCGCCGGCCCAGATCGATGGCGACCTGACCATGCAGTCCGCGCCGCGAGAATGTCCTGCTGCCGGTTTTTCCCGCGAACATGGGTCCGATTCCAAGATCGCGCCCCGCCGGGGGCGCCGAGGACGGTCAATACTCATACAATATGAATAATGCGCCCTGGCGGCGGCGGGTCAACCGATCTTTGCCCTTGACGGGCCGATCGCCGGGGCTGGCCGGGGCGCGGCGCCGGCGGCCTCAGGTCGAGCCCGTCCCGGATATGCTGCAAATGGGCGCGACTCAGCGATTCCCCCCCGCCGCCGCGCGCCCCGCCCGTTTCGCAAGCCGTCGTGGCGGCGGGAATCATGCGCGCGCGGCCCGCGGCGATTGCGTTGCGGCCGTTGCGGCGCCACATAAGCGGTAGCCGATATTCCTTTGGGAGACCTCGATGCTCGAAAACCTGTTGGTCGATTCCACCTCCATCACCGCGCTGGCGGTGCTGGCCTTCGCCCTGATCCTGATCTTCCTGATGGTGCAGACCGTGTCCCAGGGGGAGGAATGGACCGTCGAACGCTTCGGCCGCTACACCCGCACCCTGCGCCCGGGGATGAATTTCGTGGTCCCGATCATGGAGCGCGTCGGCGCCAAGCTCAACATGATGGAGACCGTGCTCGACATCGACAGCCAGGAGGTCATCACCCGCGACAACGTGCAGGTCGAGGCCGACGCCATCGCCTTCTACCAGGTGGTGGACGCCGCCGCCGCCGCCTACGAGGTGCGCGATCTGACCCGGGCGCTCAACAACCTGACCATGACCAATATCCGCACCGTGATCGGCTCCATGGATCTGGACGAGGTGCTGTCCAACCGCGACGCCATCAACGGCAAGCTGCTGGGCGTCATCGACGCCGCCGCCAGCCCCTGGGGCGTGAAGGTCACCCGCATCGAGATCAAGGACCTGAGCCCCCCCGCCGACATCAACGAGGCCATGGCCCGCCAGATGAAGGCCGAACGCCTGAAGCGCGCGGAGATCCTGCAGGCCGAGGGCGAGAAGCAGGCCGCCATCCTCAAGGCCGAGGGCGGCAAGGAGGCCCAGGTGCGCGAGGCCGAGGGCCGCCGCGAGGCCGCCTTCCTCGACGCCGAGGCCCGCGAGCGCGCCGCCCAGGCCGAGGCCAAGGCCACCGAAATGGTGTCGCGCGCCATCGCCGAGGGCGACGTGCAGGCGATCAACTACTTCGTCGCCCAGAAATACACCGAGGCCCTGCGCGACATCGCCAGCGCGCCCAATTCCAAGACCGTGATGATCCCGCTGGAGGCCGCGGGGCTGATCGGTTCGATCGCCGGCATCGGCGAGATCGCCAAGCAGATCGGGCTCGGCAAATCCGGCGGCGGGGCGGCCTGACATGGGAGGCAATGACCTGTTCGGCCTGCTGACAGGCATCTCGCCCTGGATGTGGATCGCGCTCGGGGTCGCGCTGGGCGCGGTGGAAATGGCCAGCATGTCGTTCTTCCTGATCTGGCCGGGGCTGGCGGCGGTGGCCATGGGGGTGATCCTGTGGCTGGTCCCGGACCTGAGCGGCGCCGCGCAGGTGACGGTCTTCGCCGCCATGGCGGTGGCGCTGACGCTGGTCGGGCGCTGGATCATCCGCCGCTTCGGCCAGGCGCCGTCGGACCGCCCGGATCTCAACCGCCGCTCGGCGCAGCTCGTCGGGCGGCGCGGCGCGGTGCTGAGCCCCTTCGAGGGCGGCGAGGGCGCGGTGGAGATCGACGGCGTGCGCTGGCAGGCGCGCGCCACGGGCCCCGACGCGCCGGCCATCCGCGACGCGGTGCGGGTGACGGGCGTCGAGGGCATGGTGCTGATCGTCGAAGCGGAATGAATTTTTTCATGAATCGCATCGGCCTGCACGGCGCCGGGGGGCGCCTTTGGTTGGGATTTGACGGCGCGATGGGGTAGGGTGACCGGGTAAGCGGCGCCGCAGGGATGACTCGTCGCGTCGGGCCGCCATGTGGGCGCCCCGGGGCGCGGGGGTGGATGGTTGCGTGGCGCGGGGCCGCGGAGTCGGGAAGGAGAAAGCGATGCGCGTTTTGGCATCGGCGGCGGTCATCGCCGTTTTCGCCGGCGGCGCGGGGGCCGCTGCGCAGACGCTGCGCTGCGGCGGCGACTACACGGTGGCGCCCGGCGACACGCTGGCGGTCATCGCCCGCAAGCATTACGGCGCCGACAAGCGCGGCTATCTGCGGATCTACGCCCGCAACCGCGCGGTGATCGGCCCCAGTCCCAACAGCATCGAGGTCGGCCAGACCTTTTTCATTCCCTGTCCGGACGCCCGGGCCGCAAGCGCCGATCCCGCGGCGCCCGAAAGCCCCGCCGCCGGACCGGGCGTCGATCAGCAAGCCGACCCGAAGGCCGATCCTGCGCCGACGCCGACGCCGGCCGATGGCGAACCGGCGATCCGGCTCGCGACCGGCCCCGAGAGCGCGCCGTTGGCCAGTCTGATCGCCGCCGCCCTGACCCGCGCCGAGCCGGCGCAAAGCTTCGAGATCGTCGCCCGCGACGACCGCGCGCCGCGCCCCGGCGACCTGCAGGCGGGCGGCTTTGACCTCGGTTTCCCGTGGATCCGCCCCGATTGCGATCGCAGCGACGCGCTCAGCCCGGCGCTGCGGGCGCGCTGCGGGCAACTGGCCTGGTCGGCGCCGCTGCGCAAGGCGACCATCGCCTATGTCACCGGCGCCCATGGCGACTACGCCGCCGCAAAGACCCACGCGGCGCTGTTTGGCGCCCGCATCTGCCGCCCGCGCGCCATGTTCGCGGGCGATCTGCAGGCGGCGGGGCTGGTGGAGCCCACCATCTCGCTGGTCGCGTCGGACTCGCTGGACTACTGCATCCGCGCCCTGCGCATCGGCGAGGTTGACGTGGTGAGCGCCGAGCGCGAGGCTTTGGCGCGGGAAGTCGAGCGTCAGGGCGCCGGGCGCGCGGTGGTTGCGCTCGGCGCGCTGGAAACCGTGCAGACCCTGCGCGCCGCCGGGCCGCGCGGCCGGCGCAAGACCCGCCGCGCCATCGCCCTGATCGATCAGGGCCTGAAGGAACTCCGCAACGGCGGCGATCTCGCCGAGGCTGCGCCGGGGCCGGATCACTGACCCCGACCGAAGGCCCCGGCCCACGGCCCCGACCGAAGGCCCCCACTCACGGCCCCGAATCACGGCCCCGGCCCACGCCCCCACTCACGCCCCCGACTCACTGCCCCGACCGTCTGGCCGCCGCGCCAACACCCGATCGAACCGCGAACGAGGCCCCCGCGACAAGGGCCGCGTCCCGGGACCGCCTTGCCGCCCCGCCCTGCGTCAGCCGCCCGGCGTCACCCCAGCGGCGACACGTCCGCGTCCTTCACGACCATCTTCTTCAGATCCCGGCTCAGCAGCGTCACCCCGGCCAGAACCTCGCGCCACGCGGCCATATGCGCCGAGGCGGCATGGGCCGCGAGGCTCTGCGCATCGTCCCATTCCTCGTAGATCTGGATGCGCCCCGGCTGCATGATGTCCTGGTAGAACCCGTAATGGCGGCAGCCCGCCTCCTTGCGGGTCTCCTCGATCATCCGCCGCCCGGCGGGCAATATTTCCGCCAGATCCTTCTCGTCGAAGACGACGCTTCCCGCTATGACCAGCATGGCGAATTCCTTCCATTGCAGTGACGGCAAACCCTCAATCCGGCTGAGCGGATCCGCGCCGCGCGCGCACCAGACGATCCAGCGCTTCCAGTTCCGCGTCGCGCACGCCCAGGTCGATCAGATGCGCGACGGTGTTGTGCAGATAGTCGCGATTCGGCCCCGCCGGACCGTGGGCGCGGGCGATGATGTCGGCCTGCGCCTCCAGCGACAGCAGCGCGAAATGCGCATGCGCCTCGTTCATCACGTAACACAGCGCCGGCGCCGGGGCGAGCCCCGGCGCGGCGATGGTCTGGAAGGTCTCCAGATAGCTGTCGGTGTCCATCTCGCGATGGAACAGATAGGCGCGCACCTCCGCCACCCGCGCCGGGGCCACGCGAAACGCCACGCCCTCGCAACTGGCCCCGGCGCGCCGGTGCAGCGCCAGCACCAGCCCCGGGGCCTCGGGCGTGCCGCGATAGCGCACCGAGCGCAGGCAGAAGGCGCGCCGGAATCCGTCGAGCCGCGCCACGATGCGCTCCTCGAAGGCAAAGCCCGGCCGCCAGATCAACGACCCGTAGCCGAACACCCACATGCCGTCATCGCCGCGCACCGCGTCCTCCCGGTTTTCGCCCGGCGCATGTTTTCGGTCGCCACCGATGCGCGCGGGCTCTATATCTCGCCGCCAATGTTTCGCCATGACCGCGGGCCCCTATAGCGCATGGGCCCGACGAGCGCGAGGCCTGGGGCGGGAGCCAGCCATGTGGAAAATCAGGATCCTGATGAGCGTGATCCTCGTCGCCTTCGGCGCCTGGAGCGCCTGGTGGTGGATCGGGGCCACGGCGCAGGAAAAGGCGGTGGAGGCCTGGTTCGCGGATCGTCGCGCCGCGGGCTGGGCGGCCGAGGCCGACAGCCTGACCGTCACCGGCTATCCCAATCGCTTTGACACGGTGCTTGAGGGCGTGACCCTGGCCGATCCGGCCTCGGGCTGGGCCTGGCGGGCGCCGGAATTCCGCATCGCCATGCTCTCCTACCAGCCCAACATGGCGATCGCCACATGGCCGCCCCGCCAGACCATCGCCGCGCCGGGCGAACGGGTGGCGGTCACGTCGGACGCCATGCGCGCCTCGCTGACGCTGATCCCCGAGACCCGGCTGGGGCTCGATCGCGCGGTCGTCGAACTCGCCGGGCTGACGCTGACTTCCCAGCGCGGCTGGAGCGCGGCGCTGGGCTCGGGCCAGCTTTCGGTGCGCCGCGCCGAGGCCGAGCGCGGCCGCGCCAACGCCTATGACGCGGTGCTGGAGGGCGCGGATCTGCGCCTGCCTGAAGGCCTGCGCGCCCTGCTCAGTCAGGACGGCGCGCTGCCCGACCTGATCCAGACCCTGCGGCTGGACCTCACCGCCGCCTTCGCCGCGCCGCTGGACCGGCTGGCGCTGGAAGGTCCGAAGCCGGAGTTGCAGACGCTCTGGCTGCGCAGATCGGCGTTTCACTGGGGCGAGGTGGCGCTGGAGGCAAGCGGGCGCGTCGATTTCGACGCCGAAGGCGTGCCCGACGGCAAGATCTCGTTCCGCGCGCGCAATTGGCGCGCCCTGCTCGACGCCGCGGCGGCGGCGGGGGCGATCGACCGGGGGATGGCGGACGCCCTGCGCCAGGGGCTGGACTTCGTCGCCCTGCTGTCGAGCGACGGCAAGGCGCTGGAGGCGCCGCTGATCTTCAAGGCCGGGCTGATGTTTCTGGGGCCGGCGCCGCTTGGCCCGGCGCCCCGCCTGCGCCGCTGATCGTTTTTGCCGCCGCCGGCCGGCCCGGGTCCTTCCCGATGCGGCGCAGCCGCGAGCGCCGGGCCTGACGGGCGACCGCCGCCCCCGGCTGTTCAGGCGGATCGTGGCGAGGGCGACCCGGGCGCGGCACCCGCCCCAAGCCCGTCATCGCCCGCATCGTCTTCGAGCGCCGCGCGCCATTCCTCGGCGACCTCCGGGTCGGCGTCCGGGCGGGCCAGCGCCGCCAGCGCGGCGCGCGGGATCAGCCGCGACAGCGCCCAGACCGCCGCGCCGCGCACCAGCGGTTCGGAATCGTCCAGCCGGGCGCGGGCCGACGGGGCCAGCGATTCCATGCCTGAATTGCCGATCGCGGTCAGCACGTTGCGCAGGAATCGCGCGCGCCCGATGCGCTTGATCGGCGACGCCCGGAACATGTCGCGAAACCCGGCCTCGTCCAACCCGGCGAATTGCGCCAGCAGCGGCCGCGTCAATTCCACCCGCGCCAGATACCCGGCCTCCGAGGCGGCCTGCGCGAACTTGTTCCACGGGCAGACCGCAAGGCAATCGTCGCAGCCATAGATGCGGTTGCCGATCAGCGGGCGCATCGGGCGCGGGATCGGGCCCTTCAGCTCGATGGTCAGGTAGGAAATGCAGCGCCGCGCATCCAGTTGAAACGGCGCCGGAAACGCCGCTGTCGGGCAGATGTCGAGACAGCGCCGGCACGACCCGCAACGCTCCGCCCCCGGCGGATCCGGCGGCAGATCCAGCGTGGTGAAGATCGCGCCCAGAAAAAACCAGTTGCCCAGATCCCGCGACAGCAGATTGGTGTGCTTGCCCTGCCAGCCCAGCCCCGCCGCCGCCGCCAGCGGCTTTTCCATCACCGGCGCGGTGTCGACGAACACCTTGATGTCGCCGCCGGCCCGTTCGATCAGCCAGCGCCCCAGCCGTTTCAGGCGTTTCTTCAGCGGGTCGTGATAGTCGCGATTGCGCGCATAGACCGAGATCGCGCCCCGGTCCCGGTGATCGAGCAGCGCCAGCGGGTCGTCGCGCGGCGTGTAGGGTTCGGCCAGCATCGCCACCGCGCGCGCCTCGGGCCACAGTGCGGCGGCGGAGCCGCGCCAGGTCTCGCGCGCCGCCATCCACTGCATGTCGCCATGGCGCCCCTTGTCGAGAAAGGCGCGCAGCCGCGGCGCCGCAAGCGGCGTCGCGTCGGGGCGGCAGACGCCCATGGCCGCAAAACCCTCGCGCCTTGCCTGCGCCGCCAGCGCCGCCTTCAGCTCGGCCCCCGGGGCTGCGGCGTCTGGTCCGGTCATCGCCGGCCCTCCGGGTCTTGACGAACCTTCCCGGCGCTGAAACCTTGCCCGGGCCTTTCGGCGCCCCGAGGCCTCGCGGCCGCCAAGGGCGAAACGGGAAGCCGGTGACCCCCGCCGCGCGCATCGCGCCGGCGGGTCAGTCCGGCGCTGCCCCCGCAACGGTGGGCGAGGACAGCGATGCCATCATGCCACTGCGCGATGCGTGGGAAGGCGGCGTCGCCGGCGGTCGCGGGACCGCTTCTCGCAAGCCCGGAGACCGGCCGAAAAGCGTTGGCGCGCGCGATGCGGAGGGCGTCGCGGGCGCGGTCGCGCCCGGCGCGCGGCCGCGTCCCGATCCTTCCATCGCGCATCATCAAGGCCGCGCGGGGCATGCGCGGCGTCAAGGAAGGACCACCATCATGCATATCGAACCGGGACTCGTCGTCGGCGCCAAGGCGGCGCTCGGCTACGCCGCGGCGGCGGGGGCTTTCGGGCTTGCCGCCCGCGCCGGCCGCCAGACCATCCGCGATGCGGGGCTCGGCGGGTTCGCCGCGCGCAGCGGGCTCGCCGCCGCCGCCGTGTTCTGCTTTTTCGAGGTGATGCCCCACTGGCCGGTCGGGGTGTCCGAGGTGCATCTGATCCTCGGGTCGACGCTTTTCCTGATCTTCGGCGCCGGCCCGGCGGCGATCGGGCTGGCGACAGGGCTGCTGATCCAGGGGCTGTTCTTCGCGCCCGCGGACCTGCCCCAATACGGGATGAACGTGGCGACGCTGATCTTTCCGCTGTTCATGATGCGCGGGCTGGCGGCGCGGATCATCGCGCCGGGGCTGCGCTACGCCGATCTGGGCTACGGGCAGGCGCTGGCCCTGTCCGCCGCCTATCAGGGCGGGGTGGTCGCCTGGGTGGCGTTCTGGGCCTTCTACGGGCAGGGCTTCGGGGCCGAGTCCGTCGCCGCCGTGACCAGCTTCGGGGCCGCCTACATGCTGGTGGTCGTGCTCGAACCGCTGGTGGATCTGGCGGTGCTGGGCGGCGCCAAGGCGGTTCGCGGGCTCGAGCGGTCCGGCCTGGTGACGCCCCGGCTGCTGTCGGCCTGACCGGCCCGACCGGTTGCGCCCACCGTTTCGGCGGCGCCGCGCGGCGCCGCCGGAATCACGGGGGGCGGCGCGCGCGCGCAGCCTAAAAATCCAGATCGGCGTAATGGGCCGGGGGCGGAAAGCCCGACAGGTGATCCGACAGGATCGAGCGGAACGCCGGGCGCGACTTGATGCGCGCATACCAGTCCTTGGCCGGGGGCGAGACGCGCCAGTCCACGTCGCCGATGTAGTCGAGGCAGCTCAGATGCGCGGCGGCGGCGAAATCGGCGATGGTCAGTTCCTCGCCCGCCAGCCATTTGCGCTGATCCACCAGCCAGCCGATGTATTCCAGATGCACGTTCATGTTGCGCGACCCGGCGCGGATGCGGGCGCTGTCGGGGTGGCCGCCGCCGCGCATCTTCTTCATCACCCGCTCCTCGACCAGATTGGCGGTCACCTCGGCCTGCATCTTGTCGTCGAACCAGGCCACCAGCCGCCTTGTTTCGGCGCGCGCGGCGGGGGCCTTGGGCAGCAGCGGGCGTTCGGGGCGGGTTTCCTCCAGATATTCGGTGATGGCGGCGCTGTCGGCGACGATCGTGGCGTCGTCATCGACGAAGACCGGCACGCGGGCGGCCGGGTTGAGGCGCAGGAAATCCAGCTCGCGCTGCCATGGCGCCTCCTCGACCAGTTCCACCTCGATGCGCTTTTCGGCGAGCGCGAGGCGGACTTTCCGACAGAACGGCGACAGGGGCAGGTGGTGGAGACGGCGCATGGGGCAAGCATCCGGGAACCGGGAACGGGGTTTGCGGAAACTGCATCTTCGCGCCGCGCAATGCAACCGGAGACCGCGCCGCGGCGAAAGCCCCGCGCAGCGGCGCCTTGTCCCGCGCGCCGGGAGGCCCTAGCCTTGGCGGGACGGTGTTTCGTAGCCTGCCCAATCTCGCGCGCCAGGTCCTGCGTTTCGGCCCCCGCGCGCGCCCCGAACGACGGACGGAGACATCATGCTCTATGGCAAGCTTATCATCTGCGGCGCCGCGCTCGCCGTCGCGGCCGCCTGCACGGCGCCGCGCCGCGAACACAGCTCCATCGGCTATGCCGGGCTCACCGCCATCGCCGAATGCGATTTCGAGGCGGCGGAGCTGCTTTACACCCGCGCCTCGCGCGATGCGCCCGAAAACCCGTATTACCGGCTTGGGCTGGGGGTGGCGCAGCAACGGCTGGGCAAGACCGATCTGGCCGCGGCCAATTACCGGAAGGCCATCGAGCTGGGCGCCGATCAGCCGGTGGGCAGCGCCGCCGCGCCCTGTTCGAAGAAACCCGGCGAACGCACGGTGATCGCCAAGGCCAACACCACGGTGGGCGACATGGCGCGCGAAAACCTGGCGATGATCAACGGCGGGCAGTGAACCCCGCCGCCGGGCGTCAGACCGGGAAAAACCGATAGATGCCCCCCCCCGATCCCGAGGGTCGGGGTCGGAGGGGGGGGGGCGCGTCAGGCGATCGCCGCCTCGGGCTCGTCGGACAGCGGATGCGCGATGCGGTCCACCATTTCCTTGGGGCAGATCTGCAGGAACCGGCTGCGCACCAGATCCCAGTCGCGCAGGATCTGCGCCGCGTGGGGCGAGCCGGTCTGCGCCAGATGCGCCTCGATCAGGCCGCGCAGCACGCTTTCCCAATGCGCCGCGCGCAGGGGCTGGATCACCAGCGTTTCGGGGTTGGCGCGGGCCTCGAAATCCCGGTCGCGGTCATAGACGAAGGCCATGCCGCCGCTCATGCCCGCGCCGAAATTGTCGCCCACGCGGCCCAGAATCACCGCCGTGCCGCCGGTCATGTATTCGCAGCCGTTCGAGCCGCAGCCCTCCACCACCACGTCGGCCCCGGAATTGCGCACGCAAAACCGTTCCCCGGCGCGGCCGTTGGCGAACAGCTTGCCCGCCGTGGCCCCGTACAGCACGGTGTTGCCGATGATGGTGTTGTCCTGGGGGACCAGCGGGCTGTTGAGCGGCGGGCGCACCACGATCACGCCCCCCGACAGCCCCTTGCCCACGTAGTCGTTGGCGTCGCCGAACACCTCCAGCTTCAGCCCCGGCGCGGCGAAGGCCCCCAGCGACTGCCCGGCCGATCCGTTCAGCCGCACGGTCAGGTGATCCGCCTGCAGATCATTGCGCATGCCGAAGCGGCGCACGATCTGGCTCGACACCCGCGCGCCGATGGTGCGCAGGGTGTTCTGCACCGTGTAGCTCAGCTCCATCTTCTCGCCGTCCCTGAAGAACGGCTGGGCGTCGGCGACGATCTGCGCGTCCAGCGTGTCGAGCACCGTCTGGCGCGGGCGGGCGCGGTCGTAGTCGATGTCGTGGCCCTCGTCGATCTTGATCAGCATCGGGTTCAGGTCGAGATCGTCGAGATGCGCCGAGCCCCGCGACACCTGCGTCAGCAGGTCGGCGCGCCCGATCACCTCGTTCAATGACCGCGCGCCGATCGCGGCGAGGATCTCGCGCACCTCCTGCGCGTAGAAGGTGATGAGGTTGACCACCTTGTCGGCGCTGCCGGTGAATTTTTCGCGCAGGCGCGGGTCCTGCACGCAGACCCCCACCGGGCAGGTGTTGGACTGGCACTGGCGCACCATGATGCAGCCCATGGCGATCAGCGCCGCGGTGCCGATGCCGTATTCCTCGGCCCCCATCATCGCCGCGATGACGATGTCGCGCCCGGTGCGCAGGCCGCCGTCGGTGCGCAGCGTCACCCGGTCGCGCAGGTTGTTGAGCGCCAGCACCTGATGGCCCTCGGACAGACCCATTTCCCAGGGCAGGCCCACGTATTTGATCGACGTCGCCGGGGACGCCCCGGTGCCGCCGTTATGCCCGGAAATCAGGATCACGTCGGCCTTGGCCTTGGCCACCCCGGCGGCGATGGTGCCGACGCCGGAGGCGGCCACCAGCTTCACGCAGACCTTGGCGTCGGGGTTGATCTGCTTGAGGTCGTAGATCAGCTGCGCCAGGTCCTCGATGGAATAGATGTCGTGATGGGGCGGCGGCGAGATCAGCGTCACGCCGGGGGTCGAATGGCGCAGGCGGGCGATCATCTCGGTGACCTTGAAGCCGGGCAATTGCCCGCCCTCGCCGGGCTTGGCGCCCTGGGCCACCTTGATCTCGATCTCCTCGCAATGGTTGAGGTATTCCGCCGTCACCCCGAATCGGCCCGAGGCCACCTGCTTGATCTTGGCCGAGGGATTGTCGCCGTTGGGCTCGGGGTGGAAATGCCTGGGATCCTCGCCGCCCTCGCCGGAATCGGACTTGGCCCCGATGCGGTTCATGGCGATGTTCAGCGTCTTGTGCGCCTCGGGGCTGAGCGCGCCGAGACTCATGCCCGGGGTCACGAACCGCTTGCGGATCGAGGTGATGCTCTCGACCTCGTCCAGCGGCACGGGCCCGCCCGAGGGCTTGAAATCCAGCAGGTCGCGCAGATGGATCGGCGGCAGCGCCCGCATGCCCTCGGAATACTTGCGCCATATGGCGAAATCGCCGGTGTCGCAGGCGTTCTGCATCATGTGCATCAGCCGCGCGCCCCAGGCGTGGGTCTCGCCGTTGCGCCGCGCCTTGTAGAGCCCGCCGATGGGCAGGATGTCGCGCCCCTGCCGGTAGGCGCTGTCATGCACCGCCTGCATCTTGCGCTGGATGCCTGCGACGCCGATGCCGGAGATGCGGCTCTGCATGCCCGGGAAATATTCCGCCACCATGGCGCGGCTCAGCCCCACGGCCTCGAAATTCAGCCCGCCGCGATAGGACGAGATCACCGAGATCCCCATCTTCGACATGATCTTCAGCAACCCTTGGTCGATCGCCTCGCGATACCGCGCCACGGCGGTCTTCAGCGACATGTCGAGCAGCCCGCGGTCGATCCGGTCGGCCAGCGAATCCTGCGCCAGATAGGCGTTGACCGTGGTCGCCCCGGCGCCGATCAGCACCGCGAAGTAATGCGGATCAACGCATTCCGCCGAACGCAGATTCAGCGAGCAGAAGGTGCGCAGCCCCTTGGCGGTCAGCCAGGAATGCACCGCCGAGGTGGCCAGAATCATCGGCATCGCCGCGCGCGCCTCGCAGCTGTTCGCGTCGGTGAGGATCAGATGCCCGAGCCCGGCGCGCACCGCCTCCTCGGCCTCGGTGCGGATGCGGTGCAGTTCATGGCGCAGCGCGCCGGGCTCGCCCATCGCGGGGAAGGTGCAGTCGATCTCGCGCACGCTGTCGCCGAAAGCCGATTTCATCGCCTCGAATCGGCCGGTGGACACGAACGGGCTTTCCAGGGTCAGGATCTCGGTCTGCGAGCTGTCCTGATCGAGCACGTTCTTGAGATTGCCGAAACGGGTCTTCAGCGACATCACCCGGTGTTCGCGCAGGCTGTCGATGGGCGGGTTGGTCACCTGGCTGAAATTCTGCCGGAAGAAATGGCTGAGCGGGCGGTAGCGTTCCGACAGCACCGCCGAGGGCGTGTCGTCGCCCATGGAGGCGAGCACCTCCTTGGCGTCCTCGGCCATGGGGTGGAGGATCATCTCCAGCTCTTCGATCGAATAGCCCGCGGCGATCTGGCGGCGGCGCAGCTCGGGGCGGTCGAACAGCCGGGGTTCGGGGGCGTCGGCGACGGTGGTCTCCAGGTCGGTGACCTTCTCGATCCAGTCGCCGAAGGGCGAGGACTGCGCCAGTTCGTCCTTGATCTCGGCGTCGTGCAGCAGCACGCCGCGCGCCATGTCCACGCCCAGCATCTGCCCCGGCCCCAGCGCGCCCTTTTCCTTCACCTCGGTTTCGCAGATCGGCACCATGCCGGTTTCCGACCCGGCCACCAGCAGCCCGTCGCCGGTGACCACGTAGCGCAGCGGGCGCAGCCCGTTGCGGTCGAGCCCGGCGCAGACCCAGCGCCCGTCGGTCATGGCCAGCGCGGCCGGGCCGTCCCAGGGCTCCATCACCGAATTGGAATAGGCGTACATGTCCGACCAGGCCTGCGGCATGCGCGACGCGGTCTTGGACCAGGCTTCGGGCACCATCATGGTCTTGGCCATGGGCGCCGGGCGCCCGGCGCGCACCAGCACCTCGAACACCGCGTCCAGCGCGGCCGAATCCGACGCCCCCTGCGCCACGATCGGCTTGATGTCCTCGGCGAGGTCGCCGAAATAGCTGCTGGCCATGCGGATCTCGTGGCTCTTCATCCAGTTCATGTTGCCCTTCAGCGTGTTGATCTCGCCGTTATGGGCCAGCATGCGGAACGGCTGCGCCAGCCACCATTGCGGGAAGGTGTTGGTGGAATAGCGCTGATGATAGATGGCGAAGGCGGACGCGAAGCGGTCATCCTCGAGATCGGGGTAGAACACGCTCACCTGCTCGGCCAGCATCATGCCCTTGTAGATCACCGAGCGGCAGGACATGGAGCAGACGTAGAACCCGTTCACCTGCGCCGCCGCCACCGCCTTCTCGATGCGGCGGCGGATCACGTAGAGCTCGCGCTCGAAGGTCTCCTCGTCGACGCCGGTGGCGTTGGAGATCAGGATCTGCTCGATTTCGGGGCGCGTGGCGTTGGCCTTTTCGCCGAGCACCGAGATGTCCACCGGCACATGGCGCCAGCCGTAGATGTAGTGCCCCATGCGCAGCACTTCGCTTTCGACGATGGTGCGGCAGGTCTCCTGCGCGCCGAAATCGGCGCGCGGCAGGAACACCATGCCCACGGCGATCAGTTCGCCCCCCGGTTCATGCCCGGTGCGCCGGATCTGGTCGTGGAAGAAGCGCAGCGGGATCTGCACATGGATCCCGGCGCCGTCGCCGGTCTTGCCGTCCGCGTCCACCGCGCCGCGATGCCAGACCGCGCTCAGCGCGGCGATGGCGTTTCTCACCACCTGGCGGCGCGGCTTGCCGTCGATGGCCACCACCAGCCCGACGCCGCAGGACGAATGCTCGTCCTCCTCGCGATACAGGCCCGTGCGGGCGATCTCCCGGCGGCGGGCGTCGTGGTCAGCGGCCCATCTGGCGTCGTATTCGGTCATGCCGGAAGCTCCCGTTTCTCAAGTCTGGTCTGGTTCGGTTGCGCGTTCAGCCGCGCGGGGCGGGCAGGGCGCCCGTCACCCCTCGCCCGAGGGCGCGAACATCGCGAAGGCCTCGGCGCCGGTCATCTTCTTCGTCGCGCCGGCGAAGGCGTAGCCGGCGGGTTTTTCGTCCACGAAAAGTTCCGACGCCAGGGTCATGCCGCCCATGTCGTCGAGCGCGCCCACCGACAGATGCACGTCGCCCGCATGGGCGCCCGGCGCGGTCACCCGGTAAAACAGGCTGGTCCCGCATCTGGCGCAGAAACAGCGCTCGGCCCAGTCCGAGGATCGAAAGGCGGCGATGTCGGCCTCGCCCCGCAGATCGGTCAGCTTCGCCTTGGCGGCGAGGAAGGGCCCGCTGGTCCAGCGCCGGCACATGGCGCAGTGGCAGGCGCTGAAATTCGAATCCATGTCATTCGCGGTGAAGCGCACCGCGCCGCACAGGCATTTGCCGGTTCTCGTGGTCATGCGAGGTCTCTCCGTGCTTGCCCGCGCCGTGACGCGGCGCCGGCGCAGACTGCGCCCCCCCTGCCGACGGCGCCCGTCGGCGGTCTCGCCGCTGCGGCCCCGGCGCGGCTCACTCCGCCGCCACCGCCCGCGCGGCGTCGAGCCGGGTCGCGATCGCCTGCGCCGCCTCCTGCCCGTCGCGGATCGCCCAGACCACCAGCGACGCGCCGCGCACCACGTCGCCCGCCGCGTAGACCCCGGGCAGCGAGGTCGCGTGGCTGCGGAAATCCGTCTTCACCGTGCCCCAGCCGGTCAGCTCCAGCGCCGGCTGCGCCCAGATCTCGCCCAGCGGCTCCGGCTCGAAGCCGAGCGCGGTGATCACCAGATCGGCCTTTTCCACGTAATCCGACCCCTCGATTTCCTCCGGCGCCCGGCGCCCCGACATGTCCGGCGCCCCGAGCCGCATGCGGATCGCCCTGACCCCGGTCACCGCGGCGTCGCCGTCGAAGCCGCGCGGGGCGGCGAGCCAGACGAACTCCACGCCCTCCTCCTCGGCGTTGGCGACCTCGCGCATGGAGCCGGGCATGTTGGCCCGGTCCCGCCGATACAGGCATTTCACCGATGCCGCGCCCTGGCGAATCGCGGTGCGCACGCAGTCCATCGCCGTGTCGCCGCCGCCGATCACCACCACGGCCTTGCCCGCGGCGTTCAGCGCGCCGCTCTCGAAGTCCGGCACATGGTCGCCGAAGCTGCGGCGGTTGGCGGCGATCAGGTAGTCGAGCGCCTTCTCGATCCCCTTCAGCCCGGCGCCCGGCCCGCCAAGGGCGCGCGCCTTGTAGACCCCGGTGGCGATCAGCACCGCGTCATGTCTTTCGCGCACCGCGTCGAAAGCCAGATCGCCGGGCCCGTCGCCGCCGATGTCGCAGTTCAGCGCGAATTTCACCCCGCCGGCCTCCAGCTGCGCGTTGCGGCGCATCACCACGGGCTTTTCCAGCTTGAAGCTGGGGATGCCATAGGTCAGCAGCCCGCCGGCGCGGTCGTGGCGGTCATAGACCGTGACCTGAAAGCCGTCGCGGCGCAGGGCGTCGGCGGCGGCGAGCCCGCCCGGCCCGGCGCCGATGATCCCGACGCTTTCAGGGCGCTCGAGCGTCGGGACGATGGGTTTCACCCAGCCGTTTTCCCAGGCCGTGTCGGTGATGTATTTTTCCACCGAGCCGATGGTCACGGTGCCGTGGCCCGACTGCTCGATGACGCAATTGCCCTCGCAGAGCCGGTCCTGCGGGCAGATGCGGCCGCAGATCTCGGGGAAGGCGTTGGTGGCCTGGGACAGTTCGTAGGCCTCCTCCAGCCGGCCCTCGGCGGTCATGCGCAGCCAGTCGGGAATGTTGTTGTGCAGCGGGCAATGGGTCTGGCAGAAGGGCACGCCGCATTGCGAACAGCGCGCGGCCTGCTGCGCGGCGCGCGCGGCGGCGAATTCGCGGTAGATCTCGTGAAAATCGTCGCGCCGGTCTTCGGCGCTGCGCTTCTCCGGCATCTCGCGCGGCACATCGACGAATTTCAACATCTTCTGGACCATTTTCGCCTCTCCAAATCCGTCAGACGGCAATACCGCCCGCATCGCTCGCCCGATGCAGGCGTCCCGGGGTTCTATCGCAGCGATGCGCGAATGAAAAGTCATGACTGCTGACATAATGCCGCCGCAGCGCCGTTGGCTCCGGGCGCGCGCCGGGGCGTTGATGGGAAATAGTATCGTTTTGCTTACGACCCCGGCCTTGACGCCGATTTAATTTTTTCGACGCAAGGTCGCGCCGACTTACAGGCGCCGCCGATCCGCGCTAGACCATGCGCCAGAGCGCGGGCCGCGGGTCCGGGCCGACCCGGAAACCGCAAGAAGGCGCCGCTGCGCATGTCCGAACTCAACCTGCTGCTCACCGCGCTCATCCAGGGCGTCACCGAATTCCTGCCGATCTCGTCCTCGGCGCATCTGATCCTGTTCCCGGCGCTGACCGGGGCCGAGGATCAGGGGCTGCTCATCGACGTGTCGCTGCATGTGGGCACGCTGTTCGCGGTCATCGTGTTCTTTCGCAAGGAGGTCGCGGGCGCGCTGGTCGGGGCCGGGCATGTGCTCACCGGCCGCTTTCGGACGCCCCAGGCGCGGCTGGCGCTGATGCTGGCGCTGGCGACGGCGCCGGTGATGGTCGCCGGGCTGGCGATGAAGATCACCGGCCTGCACGAGGCCATGCGCGCCGAGGGCGTGGCAGTCGAGATCATCGGCTGGACGACGCTGGTCTTCGGCGTCGTGCTGTGGCTCGCCGACCGCTTCGGGCCGCAGGTCCGGGACTGGGAAAGCTGGACCTGGCGCGACGCGGCGCTGATGGGGCTGGCGCAGGCGGTGGCGCTGATCCCCGGGGTGTCGCGTTCGGGCGTAACCATGACCGCGGCGCGGGCGCTGGGCTATGACCGGGTGGATTCGGCGCGGCTGTCGATGCTGATGTCGATCCCCACCATCATCGCCGCCGGGGCGCTGCTGTCCAAGGATCTGATCGAAAGCGGCGACGCGGCGCTGCGGCTCGATTCGGCGCTGGCGACCGGCATGTCGTTCGTCGCCGCGCTGACGGCGCTGACCCTGATGATGCGCATGCTGAGCGTGACCAGCATGACGCCCTTCGTCATCTACCGGCTGTTTCTGGGCGTCGGCCTGCTGTCGATGGTCTATCTGTAAGGCCGCGCCCCGCTCAGGCCCTGAGGTTGCGGGCGCTGGCGGTGATCGCCTCGTACTGGCCATAGGGGCGGTAGGGATAGAGGTAGCTTTCCAGCACCGCCTCGGGGGCTACCGGGGCGACGCCGATCTCCGCGAAGCCCCGCGCCCCCGGCGCAACCACGTTGTCGCTCGCAAGCAGCTTGATCTGGTCGCGGGTCAGCACGTGATTGGGAATCAGCCCGAAATTCAGCTTCTGCATCAGGTCCATGGCCCAGGCCACGGGCTGCGCCGCGCCCGGCGGCACGTCGATCAGCAGCGCCCGGCGGCGGATGACGCCGAGCATCAGCTGCATCCATTCGCGGAAAGCGGCGATTTCCGGCCCGCCCAGTTCGTAGAGCCCCGGCGCCGCCTCGCCGGTCGCGGCGCGGGCCGCGGCCTCGGCCACGTCATCCACATAGGCGGGCTGGAAGCGGGTGTCGGCGCCGACCAGCGGCAGCGCCGGACACCAGCGCGCCAGCGCCGCGAAGCGGTTGAAGAAATCATCCTCGGCCCCGAACAGCACCGAGGGGCGCAGGATCGTCGCGCCCGCCCCCGCCGCCGCCGCCAGCACCGCCGCCTCGCCCGCCGCCTTGGAGCGCGCATAGGCGCTTTCGCTGTTCGCGTCGGCGCCGATGGCCGACACATGGACCAGCCGCCGCGCCCCGGATTCGGCCGCCAGCCGCGCGATGCGCGCGGCGCCGGCGGCGTGAACGTCGTCAAAGCTCTGCCGGCGGTCCTCGTAGAGAATGCCCACGCAGTTGATCACCGCATCGGCGCCGGCGATGGCGGCGCGGCACGAGGCGTCGTCGCGGATATTCGCCTGGATCGGCTGCACCTGCCCCACGTCGCCATAGGTCTGCACGAACATCGCCTCGTTGGGACGGCGCGCCGCGACGCGCACGCGCCAGCCGCGCCTGGCCATGCGCTGCGTCACGTAGCGGCCGAGAAAGCCGGCGCCGCCGAACACGGTCGCGATGGGGGTCGAGGCGGTCATGCGAACCTCTCCTTGGATGGCTGCGCCGGGGCTTGTCGTCGCCCGAAACGCCGCGCGGGGCGGCGAAGCGGACGGTCCGGGGCGGGTGTCTGCGCGATATGGGCCTGAAGCCTGAATATTCCGTGCCGGGCCAGGGAACAAGTCGTTTGAGTGCGACAGTTGGGTGCGCCGCGCGCCGGGGCGCCCCGCCCCGGGGCGCGGCGGCGCGCGCGCGGGTCTCCGGCGGGCCCCCGGCCAACCCCTGCCAAACCCGGTCAGACCCGGGGACAGGCCCCGGGCGGGGCTGGCGCCGGGCCGCGGGACCGCGGCGCGAGCGGCGTTGAAAACCGCCGTTGACACCCCCCGCGCCCTCCCCTAAAAGCCGCCCCACGACACCTGCCCAGGTGGCGGAATTGGTAGACGCGCTAGCTTCAGGTGCTAGTGTCCTTATGGACGTGGAAGTTCGAGTCTTCTCCTGGGCACCATGACTTTCCTGAGGCCGGGCCGGCGAAATCGACGTCGGTCCAGGCGAGACCCGGCAAGCAGGGGCGAGGAAAGCATGACGGTTCATTCCCACACGGGCGATCTTCCCGACGGTCTCGACCTTGGCCCCGTGGTGGCCATCGATTCCGAAACCATGGGGCTCAACCCGCATCGCGACCGGCTTTGCGTGGTGCAGCTTTCGGCGGGCGACGGCGACGCGCATGTGGTGCGCATCCCGCAGGGCGCGACCGAGGCCCCCAATCTGGTCGCCATGCTGGCCAATCCCGAGCAGCTGAAGCTGTTCCATTTCGGGCGCTTTGACATCGCGGTGATGGCGCATCGCTTCGGGGTCGTGGCGCGCCCGGTCTGGTGCACCAAGATCGCCTCCAGGCTGGTGCGCACCTACACCGACCGCCACGGGCTGAAGAACCTGTGCCACGAACTGATCGGCGTCGATCTGTCCAAGCAGCAGCAATCCTCCGATTGGGGCGCCGGGACCCTGAGCCAGGCGCAGCTCGACTACGCCGCCTCCGACGTGCTGTATCTGCACCGCCTGAAGGCGGAGCTGGAAACCCGGCTGGCGCGCGAGGGACGGACCGACATGGCGCGGGCCTGTTTCGACTTTCTGCCGGATCGTGCGATGCTCGATCTCGCCGGATGGAACGATCTGGACATTTTCGCGCACTAGACCGCTGCCGGAAGGGCCCCATGTTCCGGCAGGCGGCGCCTGATGATTTGCATGGGCGATTCGACGGCCCGGCGCGAATCGGAGGGCGCCGGGGGCGCGGGCGCGGCAAGGACCAGCGGTAAGGATCAGACGTGAGCGACAGCCAGACCGAAGCGGACGCGCCGGGCGCCGAATCCGCCGCGACCCCGGAATTCGAGGCGCAGGCGGACATCGCCGCCGGGCGCCGCGTGCTGCAGATCGAATCCGAGGCGCTGGCGCTCTGCGCCCGTCAGCTCGATGACGGTTTCGCGCGCGCCGTGGCCATGATGCATGACTGCGCCGGGCGCATCGTTGTGTCCGGCATGGGCAAGTCCGGGCATGTGGCGCGCAAGATCGCCGCCACCCTCGCCTCCACCGGCACCCCGGCGCAGTTCCTGCACCCCGCCGAGGCCAGCCATGGCGATCTCGGCATGCTGACCCGCCATGACGTGGCGCTGGTGCTGTCCAATTCCGGCGGCACGCCCGAACTGGCCGACGTGATCGCCCATTCCCGCCGCTTCCGCATCCCGCTGATCGGGGTGGCGAGCCGCCCCGAAAGCCCGCTGCTGCTGGCCGCCGACGTGGCGCTGCGCCTGCCGCGCGCGCCCGAGGCCTGTTCCGTTGGCATGGCGCCCACCACCTCGACCACGCTGACCATGGCGCTGGGCGACGCGCTGGCGGTGGCGCTGATGCGCCGCCGCCGCTTCACGGCGGAAAATTTCCGCGTCTTCCACCCCGGCGGCAAGCTTGGCGCGCAGCTGGTGCGGGTGGCGGATCTGATGCATCCGCGCGAACAGCTGCCGCTGGTGCGCGCCGACACCCCCATGTCCGAGACCCTGCTGGAGATCAGCCGCCGCAGCTTTGGCGTCGCCGGCGTGGTGGACGACAGCGGCGCGCTGATCGGCGCGGTCACCGACGGCGATCTGCGGCGCAACATGGAGGGGCTGCTGGATCGCGTCGCCGGCGAGGTCGCCACCGCCGATCCCGCCTCGATCGCCCCGGGGCGGCTGGCGCAGGAGGCGCTGGCGCTGATGAACGCGCGCAAGATCACCTCGCTGTTCGTGGTCGATCCCGATTCGGGGCCCCGGCCGCTGGGCATCCTGCATGTGCATGATTGCCTGCGCGCCGGGCTGGATCAGGGCTGAGCCGTGCCGCGCCGGGACCGATCGACCTATTCGCGCGCCGTGCGCTGGCTGAAGATCGGGCTGCCGCTCGTGGCGCTGGGGCTGCTGAGCGCGCTGTTCCTGTGGCCCAAGGATACGGGATTCGATTTCGGGCTGATCTATTCCACCGCCGACCTGATCGCGCTGGGCGAGGGGCTGTCGGTCTCCAACCCGCGCTTCGCCGGGTCCACCGAAGACGGCGAGCCGTTCCTGATCCGCGCCGATTCGGCGACCCCGGACCAGCCGGACCCCGAACTGGTGACGCTGGATGCGGTGCAGGCGGATCTGGACCGGCTGGACGGGCGAAACGTGCGGCTGACGGCCGCCAGCGGCGCGCTGCGGCCCAAGGCCAACACCCTGACCCTTGAGGGGCGCGTGAAGATCGTCACCTCGGACGGCTACGAGGTGCGCACCGAACGGATCGAGGCCAGCATGCGCGACCGCGCGCTGCAGGCGCCCGGCGCGGTGCGGGTCGAAGGCCCGGACGGCAGCATCGCCGCCGGATCCTTCCGGGCGCGGCGGATATCCGAGAAACAGGCGCTGCGCGATCCCGACGGGTTGCCCGCGGGCGACTACTTTTGGTTCGAGAACCGCGTTAAGGTGAATTTCCTGCCGCGAAAAAGCGCCAGGTGACGTTTTGGGCGGCGTGATGGCCGGGCGGCCGCGGCGCTTGGGCGGTCGCGACGGATGGACAGGCGGGGGGCGCTGCGTATTGAGTGTCGGGCGGACCCGGCATGGGCGTCGGGGGCGGCGTCGGGGGCGGCGTCGGGGGCGGCGGGCGCCCGGCGACGAATGGCGAATGACGAATGACGAATGACGAAAGATGGGGACAACGGCGATGATCAAACCGGCATGCAGGGCGCTGACGGGGATGGCGCTTGCGGCGCTGACGCTGATCGGCGCGGCGGGGATCGCGGCGGCGCAGAGCAGCAGCCCCTTCGGATCGTTCAAGCATGACGCCACCCTGCCCATCGAAATCACCGCCGACAGTCTCGCGGTCAACCAGAGCCAACAGGTGGCGACGTTCTCGGGCGAGGTGGTGGCCGGGCAGGGGACCCTGCGCATGACCGCCGACAAGATCATCGTCTCCTACGCGGGCGAGGGCGGCGGGGACACCGGCAAGATCGACAAGCTGCGCGCCGAGGGCAAGGTTTTCCTCACCAACGGCGCCGAGACCGCCAAGGGCGACTGGGCCGATTACGACGTGACCGCCGGGCGGGTGACCATGGGCGGCGGCGTGGTGCTGACCCAGGGCGAGAACGCCATTTCCGGCGAACGCCTGACCATCGACATGAACACCGGGATCGGCAAGATCTCCGGCGGGCGGGTGAAGTCGATCTTCACCCCCGCCAAATCCGGCGCCGAGCCCCCCGCCGCGCCTCCCGCCAAGAAAGAGAACTGAGCCGAGATGGACGGCAACCCGCGCGAGGATCACGACCTGACCGCGCAGGCCCTGCGCCCGGCCCCGGGCGCGCCGGGGCTTGTGGCGCGCAGCATCGGCAAGACCTTCCGTCGCCGCCCCGTGGTGCGCGACGTGTCGCTGGAACTGCACCGGGGCGAGGCGGTGGGGCTGCTCGGCCCCAACGGCGCCGGCAAGACCACCTGCTTTTACATGATCACCGGGCTGATTCCGGTGGATTCGGGCATCATCGAACTGGACGGGCGCGACGTCACCGGCCTGCCGATGTATCGCCGCGCCCGGCTCGGCATCGGCTATCTGCCTCAGGAGGCGAGCATCTTCCGCGGCCTCACGGTCGAGGAGAACATCCGCGCCGTGCTGGAATTGTCGGCGCCCGATCGCGGGCGGCGCAACGCCCGGCTCGACGAATTGCTGGCGGAATTCTCCATCACCCATCTGCGCCGCACCCCGGCGCAGGCGCTGTCGGGGGGCGAAAGGCGACGCGTCGAGATCGCGCGCTGCCTGGCCTCGGATCCGGCCTATGTGCTGCTCGACGAACCCTTCGCCGGGGTCGATCCCATCGCCGTGGGGGAAATCCGGGAACTTGTCTCGCATTTGAAGGAACGCGGCATCGGGGTCTTGATCACCGACCATAATGTGCGCGAAACTCTGGGAATCATCGACCGGGCATATATCTTGCATGACGGTCATGTGATGATGAGCGGCGCCCCCGAGGAGGTCGTCGCGGATGAAAACGTGCGTCGCGTCTATCTTGGCGAGGGCTTTCGGATCTGAAACGCGGTTTCGGATCCGGGCCGGTTGATCTGGGCCCCCTCGCCAGAGATCAAGCGCCGGGGTCGTAACCGGAGAGCCTGAATGTCCATCGGTCCGCGTCTGGAGCTGAGGCAGAGCCTCCAGCTCACCATGACGCCCCAGCTTCAGCAGGCGATCAAGCTTCTGCAGATGACCAGTTTCGAACTGGGCGCATATGTGGAGACCGAGCTTGAGCGCAACCCGTTGCTGGAACGCGCGCCCGATGACGATGCGGACCCGGGCGAGGGCGCGCCCGACCGTGAACGAGACCCCGAACGAGACCCCGAACGAGACCCCGAACGAGACCCCGAAACCGGGCCCCGGACCGACGCCGCCCGCCAGGCCGAGCCCCTGGAGCCCGCGATCCGGCCCGATCCGGCAACCGGCGAGCCGGGGCGCATCGACGCGGTGGTGCGCGAGGGCGACCCCGCCGGCGTCGAAACCCCTTTCGACACCGGCCTGGAAAATCTTTACGAGCCCGACCGCGCCGGCCCGACGCCGGGCCCGACCCCCGGCCTAGGCGGCGGCGCGGGGGGCGGCGCGGGGGGCGGCGGGGCGGCCTGGGACGGCGAGGGCGCGCCGCTCGAGGAAATGCTGGCGCAGCCGGTGACGCTGCTGGACCATCTGGAATCCCAGATCAACCTGCTCGACGCCCCGGATTTCGACCGCGCCATCGCCCGCGCCCTGGCCGCCGACATCGACGAGGCCGGCTATCTGCGCGCCACCCTCGACGGCGTCGCCGGGCGGCTCGGGGTCACCCCGGCGGAAGCGGCGCGGGGGCTGACGCTGCTGCAGAGCTGCGAACCGGCGGGGCTCGGGGCCCGGGACCTGTCCGAATGCCTGGCGCTGCAATTGCGCGACCTGAACCGGCTCGACCCGGCGATGCAGGCGATGCTCGACAACCTGCCGCTGCTGGCCAAGGCGGATTTCAAGGCGCTGGCGCGGGTCTGCGGCGTCGGCGCGGCGGATATCGCCGACATGGCGTCCGAGATCCGCGCGCTGGACCCGCGCCCCTGCGCGGCGCTCGGCGCGCCCGCCGCCCAGGCCGCGATCCCCGACGTGTTCCTGCGCGCCGCGCCGGGCGGCGGCTGGCTGGTGGAGCTGAACGGCGAGGCGCTGCCCCGGGTGCTGATCAACAACGCCTACGCCACCCGGGTCGCCGGCGGCGGCGACCGGGAAACCCGCGCCTTCATCAGCGAATGCCGCCAGAACGCCAACTGGCTGGTGAAAAGCCTCGACCAGCGCGCCCGCACCATATTGAAGGTGGCCACCGAACTGGCGCGCCGGCAGGACGCGTTTTTCGCGCGCGGCGTGGGCGCGCTGCGCCCGCTGACCCTGAAAGCCGTGGCCGAGGCCATCGGCATGCACGAATCAACCGTCAGTCGCGTCACCTCCGGCAAATACCTGTCCTGCGATCGCGGCGTGTTCGAACTGAAATTTTTCTTCACCCAGGCCATCGCCGCGACGAATGGCGGCGAGGCCCATTCCTCCGCCTCGATTCGTCACCATATAAAGGCGATGATCGACGCGGAGAATCCGAAAAAACCCCTCTCGGACGAAAAAATCGTCGCCAGCCTGCGCGAAAGCGGCGTGGACATTGCGCGACGCACCGTGGCGAAATATCGTGAGGCCATGAACATCCCTTCGTCGGTGCAGCGCAAGCGTCTCAGATCCTCGGCCCTGTCAGGCTGACCGGAGGCGTCAAGACCGGATCGGGGGATGGTTTCTCCCCCCGGTTGACACTTTCGAGCGCCGCTCATAGTGTCCGCGCGCTTCGCGGAGGGTGGTTCAGAACAAGCCAGTCGGGGTTGATCCCGGCGACCATCGCAACTCCGAAGCATGGGAGAAAGCATGTACATTCAGGTCAAGGGCAAGCAGTTCGACGTGGGCGACGCCTTGCGCACGCATGTCGAGGAGCAGTTCAGCGCCGCGATCGAGAAATATTCGGAGAATCCCATCAACTGCACCGTGACGTTTTCGCGAAGCCGTCACGAGATCATCTGCGACGCCACGGCGCATCTCTCCACCGGGCTGACCGCCCATGCCAAGGGCCGCGCCTCGGATCCCTACGTCGCCGCCGCCGACGCCTGCGACCGGCTGGAAAAGCAGCTGCGCCGCTACAAGCGCCGCTTGAAGGATCATCATCGCAGCCGCACCTCGCCCATCGAGGCGCATGAGGCCGCGTCCTATGTGCTGCAGGGCCATGACGAGACCAACGAACCCGAGACCCTGCAGCCGATCATCGTCGCCGAGATGAAGGCCAAGATCAAATCGCTCACCGTGGGCGAGGCGGTGATGCAGATGGAAATGGCCGACGAGCCGTTTCTGATGTTCAAGAACCATTCACACGGCGGCCTGAACGTGGTATTCAGGCGGCCTGACGGCAACGTGGGCTGGATAGATCCCGCCAATCTTTCTGACGGCTGAAAACCCGACCGAAGCATGAGAAGCGGCGCCGCGCGCCGCTTCGCCACCAGGGGGCGCGTAAGAACGCCTCTTTGCACAGGGCGTTGAATCCGCAATGAATCTAGAACAATTGATCCGCCCCGGCGACATCGCGCCGGCCCTGCGGGCGTCAAGCAAGAAGCAGCTCCTGCACGAATTGTCCGGGCGCATCGCCGACAGTCACGATCTGGATTGCCGCACGGTGTTCGAATCACTGATGGAGCGCGAACGCCTCGGGCCCACCGGCATGGGGCGCGGCGTGGCCATCCCCCATGCGCGGCTGGCCGGGGTCAACCGCATGATCGGGTTCTTCACCCGGCTGGAAAAGGGCGTGGATTTCGACGCGGCGGACGGCGCGCCGGTGGATCTGGTGTTCCTGCTGCTGGCCCCCGAGGACGCCGGCGCCGACCATCTGCGCGCGTTGGCGCGGGTGTCGCGCCTGCTGCGCGACGAGGGGCGCTGCGCCAAGCTGCGCTCGACCTCCGAGGCGGCGGCGCATTTCGCGATTCTGGCCGAGGATCTGTCAAGCCACGCCGCCTGAGCGCGCCGCCGGCGGCGCAATGCGATGCGGAGGCCTCACGGCCTCCGCTTTCGCATTCCGGGGCATCGATGCGGGGCGGGTTTGGCGGGTTTGGCGGGGGTTCGCGGGGGGGGGGTGCGGGGTGCATTCGCGGGGCCGTTCACGGGGCGCGCCGCCCGCCGTCGCCCCGTCGTTTCAGTGCACCGACACCGGCGTGCGGTCATGTTCGCGCGCCAGCACGAAGGCCAGGCGGCGATCGTCGGTCAGCGCCAGCCGGGCGCCCGAGGCGTCGTGGATCGAATACAGCTTGTGGGTCCCGCCGGGCGGCATGGCGCCCTCGGGCAGTTCGTCCGCCTTCACCTCGCGCACATAGACGATGCGCGCCTCGGCAGTGTTCGGAAAATCGGCTTCGCCGTGTTCCATTGTCGCCTCCTTTACGCCTTGTCCCGGGAAATCGTGATCGTCTGCACCACGGACTCGGGCTGGGCGCGGTTGAGATCCACATGCAGCAGCCCGCAATCGAGGCTGGCTCCTTCGACCTCCATGCCGTCCGCCAGCACGAAGCTTTTCTGGAACTGCCGCGCGGCGATGCCGCGGTGCAGGAACATGCGCTCGTCGGTCTCGTCATCGGTCTGACGACCGCGGATCACCAGTTGCGCGTCCTCGATGGTGATCGCCAGATCCTCCTCGGAAAATCCGGCCACCGCGAGGGTGATGCGGTAGGCGTTGGGCCCGCGCTGTTCGATATTGTAGGGCGGGTAGCCGTCATTGCCGGATTTCACGGTGCGTTCGACCAGGCGGTCAAGCTGCTCGAAACCCAGCAGGAAGGGGTGAGAGGCAAAAGTCATTCTCGGCATCGGCGTCGTCCTCGGCTGTCCTTGTTGCAAGCGACCTCGGCGCGCGGCCCCGTGACTGGCGACCGCGTCCTCTCAGAATATGGGGTGAAGTGTGAACAAATGCAAACCGGCGGTTCGGAGTCGCCGGCGCGGGCCGCGCCCGACCCGCCGCGCGCGGTTCAGCCGTTTTCCGGCGTGAACACCAGCCTGGGGCCCTCCGGGGACGCTATGCTCAGCCGCCCGTCGCGCACCGTCGCGGTCTCGGCCAGCAGCAGCCCGTCGAGCATGGCGTTTTCGACGCTCAGCCCCGGGCAGGCGCGCTTGGTCGACAGCAGCGCGGCGATCACGAACCCGTCGCCGACCCGGTCGTAACGGCCCTGAATGGCATTGCAGGGGCCGCTGCCGTTGATGCGCCCGTCGCCGATCACGAAGCGCGCCTCGGCGCCGGCGGGGGCGCCGTCGATGCTGAACAGCATCCACACCGCGTCCTCGATGGCCAGCACCGGCAATGGCGGGGCCTTGGCGGCCGGCCCTGGCGTTGGGCTCGCGCAGGCCGCCAGCAGCAGACCGGCGCCGGCAAGCGGGGCGAGATGGCGGATGCGGCGCGATCCGGCGCGGCGGGTCTGCGGGTCGATCATCGGGGGGTCCTTTGCGGCGGGTCGGTTTTGCCTAACCCGCGACGCCCCGGCGCGCAAGGCGCGCGCCCGTCGCCGCGCCCCGATTGCAAGAGATCAGTTGCGGGTTTCGAGCACGCGCCGGGCGATCACCTGCGCCTGAATCTCCGCCGCGCCCTCGAAGATGTTGAGAATGCGCGCGTCGCACAGCACCCGGCTGATCGGGTATTCCAGCGCGAAACCGTTGCCGCCATGGATCTGCAGCCCGTTGTCGGCGCAGCTCCAGGCGATGCGGGCGGCAAGCAGCTTGGCCATGCCCGCCTCCAGATCGCAGCGCCGCCCGGCGTCTTTCTCGCGCGCCGAGTGATAGCTGAGCTGGCGGGCGAACATGATCTCCACCGCCATCATCGCCAGCTTGGCGTAGACCCGGGGGAAGGCGATCAGCGGTTTGCCGAACTGCTTGCGGTCCTGCGCATAGCGCAGCGCCAGCTCCATGGCGCATTGCGCCACGCCGATGGCGCGCGCCGCGGTCTGGATGCGGGCGCTTTCGAAGGTCTGCATCAATTGCTTGAACCCCTGGCCCTCGACCCCGCCCAGCAGGTTGTCGGCATCGACGCGGAAGCCGTCGAAGCCCAGCTCGTATTCCTTCATGCCGCGATAGCCGAGCACCTCGATCTCGCCCCCGCTCATGCCCTCTGCGGGGAAAGGATCGGCCTCGGTCCCGCGCGGCTTTTCGGCCAGCAGCATGGACAGGCCGGCGTAATTCGCGGTTGCGGGGTCGGTGCGCACCAGCAGGGTCATCAGGTCGGTGCGCGCAGCATGGGTGATCCACGTCTTGGCGCCGGTGACAACGTAATCGTCCCCGTCGCGCGTGGCGCGGGTGCGCAGCGATCCCAGGTCGGATCCGGTGTTGGGTTCGGTGAACACCGCGGTGGGCAGGATCTCGGCCGACGCGATCATCGGCAGCCAGCGGGTTTTCTGGGCCTGCGTGCCGCCGCACAGGATGAGTTCGGCGGCGATTTCCGAGCGCGTGCCCAGCGACCCGACGCCGATATAGCCGCGCGACAGTTCTTCGGAGACCACGCACATCGCGGTCTTGCCCATGCCGAAGCCGCCGTATTCCTCGGGGATGGTGAGGCCGAACACCCCAAGTTCGCCCATCTGTTCCAGAATTTCCATGGGGATGAGCCGGTCCTTCAGGTGCCACTCATGGGCGAAGGGCGCGACCTTGTCGTCGGCGAAGCGGCGGAACTGGTCGCGGATCATCTCGAAGTCTTCGTCGAGCCCGCTGGCGCCGAAGGTCGCGGCGCCGGATTGCTCCACCATCAGTTCGGCAAGACGGCGGCGCGCCGCGTCGCTGTTGGCGCGCCGGGTCAGGGTCTCCACCGCGTCGTTCATCAGCGCGCGGCGGATCTCCGGCCCGGCGCCGATGTCCTGAAGGCGGGCGATCTCGCCCTGGCTCATGGGGATGCCGCCATGGATCTGGCTGAGGTATTCGCCAAAGCCGATCTGCAGGATCAGCTTCTCGATCTCCCCGAACCGCCCGCCGGCGTCGAGCCGCGCCGCCCAGCCCTGCATCTGGCGCAGGCTCTCCACATAGGTGGCGAACCAGCTCAGCGCGTGGGCGGCGAACTGGCGCGCCTCCAGCCTGGCGGCGGAGGGGCGGCCGTCCACCACGACCTCGGCGGCGAGCGCGCGGCGCGCCTCGCCGAGCGCCACCGCCGCCGCGTCGCACGCGGCGGCGGTCAGGGCGAGCAGATCGGGCAGAATGACGACTGGGGATTCGGGCGTGGATTCGCGCGTGGATTCGGGCGCGGATTCGGGCGTGGAACCGCGGGGCGAATCGGGCGCGGGCTGGGTCATGTGGGCGTCTCCGGCGAGAGGGCGCCGCACCATGTTCATGTTGCGGCGCAGAATCCATGCTGCATCGCGACGGAAGCTACCGGGCGCGCCATAACGCGTCAAGCGAGAGACATATAATTTTGCCGCGATCCCGACGCCGGGAATTTTGTTGCGCGAAACCGGCGAGCGCCGAGGCCGCTGACTCGCGCCTGTCATCGGGTCCGGGCGCGGTCTATAGGCTGGATGCATGGACGCGTTCTTGGGCTATTTCGGGGATATGAAACTCGCGCCGCTGGCCATCGCGGTCGCGGTGATGTTCGGGGCCGGCTTCGTCAAGGGCTCGGTGGGGTTCGGGCTGCCGATGATCGCGATCTCCGGCATCGGATCGGTGCTGCCGGCGCCCATGGCGATCGCGGCGGTGATCGCGCCGTCGCTGGCGGCCAATCTGTGGCAGGCGTTCCGGCAGGGGCGCGGGCCGGCCTGGCGCACGCTGCGCGAATTCTGGCTGCTCAACCTGGTGATGTTCGTGATGATCGCGCTCAGCGCGCAGCTGGTGCTGATCCTGCCCGAACGCCTGCTGTTCCTGATGCTGGGCGGGGTGGTGTCGCTGTTCGGCGCGGTGCAGTTCCTGGGCTGGAAACCGCCGCGCCCGGTGCGTTTGCGCAAGGCGGTCGAACTGGCGGTCGGGCTGGTCTCGGGGTTTTTCGGCGGGCTGACCGGGGTCTGGGGGCCGCCGATCCTGCTGTATCTGATCGCGCTCGACACCCCCAGGCAGGCGCTGGTGCGCGCGCAGGGGGTGTCGTTCCTGATCGGGTCGATCATCCTCAGCGGCGCCCATGTCCGCTCGGGCCTGCTGCTGGGGCCGGGGGGGGTGTTTTCGCTGTCGCTGGTGATTCCCTGCGCGCTGGGCATGGGGCTGGGGCTGGCGGCGCATGACCGCATGGATCAGCGGCTGTTCCGCCGCGTGATGCTGGCGGTGCTGGTGCTGGCCGGGCTGAACCTGCTGCGGCGCGGGATCATGGGCTAGGGGTCAGCCGGTGATCGCCACTCCGTCGCGGCGCGGATCGCCCGCCGCCTCGACCGCGCCGTTGGCGGCGCGGCGCACCGCGTGCACGCCGCCGAAGAACATCGAATCGGCTTTCCAGCCCCGCGCCTCGGGATAGGCGTCAAGCAGGGCGGCGCGCGCGCCCTCGGGCAGACGGTCCTCGAAATCCACCTGCGGGGCGGCGGCGCCCTCCACATGCAGGCGCGGGGCCAGAATGGCGTCCTCCAGCCGCGCGTCGCCGTCCGTGAGCCGCGCGATCACCTGCGCCAGCGCCGAGCGGATCCGATTCGACCCCCCGGATCCCAGCATCGCCGCGCCGCCGTCGGGCCACTCCAGGGCGCTGGGCGCCATCATCGAGGCCAGCCGCGCATCCAGCGGCCAGGCGTCGAAACCGTTGGGGCAGAGATCCGCCTCGCCCAGCATGTTGTTGGGCATCAGCCCGACGCCCGGCGCGATCAGTCCGCAGCCCTCGCCGTTGGACAGGGTCAGCGCCGCCGCCATGCCCTGCCGGTCCACCGCCGATATATGCGTGGTGCCCCGCGTCGCCGCCGCCGCGCCCTGCAGGCGGTCGCGATACAGGGCCAGGGTCTCGGGGGCCAGCAGCCGCGCCGCCCCCGCCGCCGGCTGGCGGTCGAGATCGACCTCCAGCCTTGCGCGCGAGGTCAGCGCCAGCGCCCGCGCGACCTCGACCGGCGCCGCGCCGCGCGCGGTCAGCTCCAGCGCGAAGGCGACCAGCACGCCGCCAAGCGCCGGCGCCGGATTCAGGGTCAGCCGCGCCGCGCCGCGCCGCACCGCCAGCGGCGCGCGCCAGATCGCGCGGTAGTCCTTCAGATCGTCGGCGCGCAGATGCCCGCCCTCGCGGGTCAGCGACAGCACCGCCTGCGCCACCTCCCCCTCATGCACGAAACGGTCGCCCTCGCGGGCGAATTCCTCCAGCACGTCGGCGAGCGCCGGATTGACCAGCGTCTCGCCCGGCTTCAGCGGCTGATCGCCGCCGCCGCAGAACAGCGCCCGGGATTCGGGCGTCGCGACGTAGATCGGCGCGACGATGGCCAGCACCCCGGCCTGAAACGCGTCCAGCGCCAGCCCCTCGCGCGCCGCGCGGATGGCGGGGCCGGCAAGTTCGGGCATGGGGACGCGGCCGTAGCGGGCGTGGGCCTCGACCAGCCCGCGCGCCACGCCGGGCGCGGCGATCGACCCGGCGCCGATGTGAAAGCCCTGCGTGGTCTCGCCGAAATCCGCGTGGATCTCGCGAAAATCCAGGTCGGCCCGCCCGGTGCGGCGTTTGGGCGTCTGCACGAAGAAATCCAGCAGCCGGGTCTCGCCGCCGGCCTCGCGCACCATCAGGAACCCGCCGCCCAGGATCGAGGCCAGCACCGGCTCCGCCACCCCCGCCGCCAGCGCCCCGGCGATGCAGGCGTCAACGGCGCCGCCCCCCGCGCGCAGGGCGTCGGCGGCGGCGGCGGCCGACAGCGGATGCCCGGCGGCGACGGCGAAGCTGGGCTGGGCGGCGATAGGCATGGCGCGACTCCCGATCATCTGCGCCGTTGTTTAGCGCGAACCCCGCCCCCGACTAAAGAGGGCGCGACAATCCGGCGGCGCCGCGACCGAGACGATTGGGCGCGCAGAAGTGAGCGAACAGCCGTTGCGGCGCCCGCCCGGCGTCGCTACATGTCTGGCCATGAAATCGATATGGGAACTCGCAAACCCCGTGCGCTTCATGCGCCTGTCCGGCGCCGTCCTGCCCTGGACGGCGGGCGGCGCGGTGGCGGCGATGGTGGTGGGGCTGGTCTGGGGATTCTTCTTCACGCCCGACGACTACAAGCAGGGCGCCACGGTCAAGATCATCTACATCCACGTGCCTGCGGCGATGATGGCGGTGAACATCTATGCGATGATGGCCGTCACCTCGCTGATCTGGCTGATCCGGCGCCACCATGTGAGCGCGCTGGCCGCCAAGGCGGCGGCGCCCATCGGCGCGGCGATGACGCTGATCGCGCTGATCTCGGGGGCGCTGTGGGGCCAGCCCATGTGGGGGTCGCCCTGGGAATGGGACCCGCGCCTGACCTCGTTCCTGGTGCTGTTCCTGTTCTACATCGGCTACATCGCGCTGTGGGAGGCGGTCGAGGACCCCGACGCCGCCGCCGACCTCACCTCGGTGCTGTGCCTGGTCGGATCGGTGTTCGCGGTGATTTCGCGCTACGCGGTGCTGTTCTGGAATCAGGGGCTGCATCAGGGAGCGTCGCTGTCGCTCGACGAAAAGGAAAACGTCGCCGACGTGTTCTATTTTCCGCTGCTGGTGATGATCGCGGCCTTTGCGCTGTTTTTTCTAAGCCTGCTGCTGCTGCGCACGCGCACCGAAATACGCCTGCGCCGGGCCCGCGCGCTGCGCCTTGCGGCGGGCGACGGGCAGGGGGAAGCGGATGCTGCCTGATCTGGGAAAATACGCGGTCTACGTGCTGTCGAGCTACGGCGCCGCGATCGCCATTCTCGCCGCGCTGCTGGCGGCGAGCCTGCGCGCCTCCGCCCGCGCGCGCCGCGAGCTGGCGGCGCTGGAGGCCCGCAACGGGCCAAGACGCAAACGCTGAGGACCCACGCCATGCCCGAAACGCCAGACCCCGCCGCATCGACCCGTTCGCGGCTGTGGGTGACGCTGCCGCTGATCGTGTTCGTCGGCATGGCGGCGATGTTCTTCCTGGGCCTCGGGCGGGACAAGACCACGCTGCCCAGCACGCTGATCGCCAAGCCGGTCCCCGAATTCTCGCTGCCGGGGCTGCGCAAGGGCGATCCGGTTTTCGACACTGCGGTGCTGCAGCGCCCCGGGGTCAAGCTGGTGAACATCTGGGCCAGCTGGTGCGGCCCCTGCCGGGTCGAGCATCCGTTTCTGCTGCGGCTCAAGGACATGGGCGTGACGCTCTACGGCATCAACTACAAGGATTCCAACGCCAACGCGCTGGGTTTTCTGGCCGAGCTGGGCGACCCCTACACCGGCGTCGGCGCTGACGAAAAGGGCCGCGCCGGGATCGAATGGGGCGTCTACGGCGTGCCCGAGACCTTCATCATCGATGGCGAGGGGCGCATCGCCTACAAGCATGTGGGGCCGATCCAGAACGACGATCTGGAACGCAAGATCCTGCCCGCCATGCGCGCCGCCGGCTGGCAGGGCGGCTGAGCCGCGATACGGCCGCGTGCCGGCCCCGATCCGGGGGGGGGGGCGGCGCGATACCGGGGGGATGGAGGCCCCGGCGCTGTCGCAATCGTGATGCGCCCGCCCGTCCGGCGCGGCTATCCTGCCCGCGTCGGAGATCGGCCGGCCGACGCCGCTGATCGGGACCGGTTTCCGGGCATTGCGCATCAGCGAAAGGATGGCCTGCGATGACCGCCCAGCCCCATACCCCCCGCCTGTCTCCGCCCCGATTCTCACCCCGACTTTCCCCCCGACGTTCCCCCCGACTTTCACCGTGCTTTTCGCCCCGTCGCCGGCAGGCGCGCGGGTTCGGCGCCGCGCCTTTCGTGGCGCTGCTCGCGGCGCTCGCCGCCTGCGCGCCGCAGACCGGCGCCGCGCCGCGCCCCGCCTTCATGGCCATGAATGAATGCGACAGTGCGGACTGGTTCCGGATCGGGCTTGCCGAGGGCGCGAGAGGCCTGTCCGAGGACTGGTTCCAGAGGCACCAGAAGGATTGCGGCCTGCATGGCCTGCTGCCCGACGAACAGGCCTATCGCCAGGGCTACGCGCAGGGCGCCGCCGGCTGAGAGTCGCAGGCGCAGGGGGCGCGCCCCCGTTCAGGCCGATTGGCGGCCGGGCTGCTGACGGTCAAGCCGTTGACGGTCAGGCGTCGGTTTCGGCCTCGGCGTCCTCATCAAGCTCGTGGCGGCGCAGCAGCGGGAACTGGCTGGCGACGAAGGCCAGCGAAATCACCGGACTGCCGAACGTCTTGAAGGCGACCCAGAAGGATTCGGTCTGGGTGCGCCAGGTGATCTCGTTGACCGCCGCCATGAACACGAAGAACAGCGCCCAGCGGCGGGTGAAGATCATCCAGCCCAGATCGGTCAGCGGCAGCGCGTCGCCCATCAGGTATTTCAGGTAGGACTGGCCGCGCATCAGCCCCCAGCCCAGCATCGCCGCGAAGATCAGGTTGATGACGGTGGGCTTCATCTTGATGAAGGTGGCGTCCTGCAGCCACAATGTCAGCCCGCCGAAGATCACCACCACGATCGCCGTCACCACCGCCATGCGCGGCAGGTGATGGGTGAGAATCCAGCTCAGCGCCAGCGCGCCGAGGATCACCGGGATGAACACCGCCGTGGCGAAGAATATGTCGGTGCGCGTGTAGACCAGGAAAAACACCCCCAGGGGGCCGATCTCCAGCGCGATCTTCAGGAACGGGTTGATGTGCTTCTTTTCTGCCATGGCCCTGACTTAGCGCGAACCGCGCGGCAGGTCGACCCTGCGCGCCCTCTCTCAGGGTGAACGGGCGCGGGGGCCCGATCGGCGGGGCGGGCGGGCGAGCGGCGCGCGGGCGGGCGCGCGGTTCAGCCGCCCCGCGCCGCGTGCAGGCACAGCAGTTGCAGCGCGATCGTGGCCCCGGCCAGCGCGGTGATCTCGCCCACGTCATAGGCGGGGGCGACCTCGACCACGTCCATGCCGGTGACGTCCAGCCCCTCCAGCCCGCGCAGGATCGCCAGCGCCTGCCAGGTGGCGAGCCCGCCGCAGACCGGCGTGCCGGTGCCCGGCGCGAAGGCCGGGTCGAGGCAGTCGATGTCGAAGGTGACGTAGCACATGGCGTCGCCCACCCGATCGCGAATGGCCTTGACGGTCGCCGCCACGCCCTGTTCGTGCACCTTGATCGCGTCGAGGATCTCGACCCCCATGGGCGCGTCGTTGGTGGTGCGGATGCCGACCTGTATCGAGGTCGCGGCGTCAATGACCCCCTCGTTGATCGCGGTGTGGAACATGGTGCCGTGGTCCAGGCGTTCGCCGTCGGCCTCCCAGGTGTCGGTGTGGGCGTCGAACTGGATCAGCGACAGCGGACGGCCGAGCCTGGCCGCATGGGCGCGCAGGCTGGGGTAGGTGGTGAAATGATCGCCGCCGATGGCCAGCGGCGTGGCTCCGGACCAGAGAATGTGGCTCATCGCCGCCTCGATCTGTTCGCGCAGCCCGGTCGGGCGGCCGGGATTCAGATGCACATCCCCCCAATCCACCACGTTCAGGCGTTCGAACGGATCGAAGCGCGACGGCCAGGCCCGCGACCAGCCCAGCTGCGTCGACGCCGCCCGCACCGCGCGCGGCCCGAACCGCGCCCCGGGGCGATTGGTCACCGTCACGTCGAGCGGCACCCCGACCACCGCCACATCCACGCCCTTGAGGTCGCGAGCGTATTTGCGCCGGCAAAAGCTCAGCGCCCCGGAATACATGTTTTCGTCATGGGTGGTCGCGCGCGCGTCGTCGGCGAGAAAGGCGTAGTCGCGCCGATGCTGGTCCGGCAGGCCGGGCGGGATCTGCGTGGTGTCTTGCATCGGAGGCTCCCATTGACTTTTGGCGGCTTTGTGATCACAAAAGCAGATCGGCTGTTCGAAGGCAACATGGAAGCGGATCGATGGACGAAACCGGCGGCACGGCGCATGAGCGGGTCTACAAGGCGCTGCGCCGGCGCATCCTGCATGGCGAGATGGCGCCCGGCGATCCGCTGACCCTGCGCGGGGTGGCCGCCGATCTCGGCGTGTCCATGACCCCGGCGCGCGAGGCGGTGCGCCGGCTGGCGGCGGAAGGGGCGCTGGCGATCTCGGCCTCGGGGCGGGTTTCGGCCCCGGTGCTGACCCCCCAGCGCATCGAGGAGCTGGCGGCGATCCGCGCCCTGCTGGAACCCGAACTCGCGGCCCGCGCCCTGCCGCGGGCGCATTTTTCGCTGATCGAGCGCCTCAAGCGCATGGATGCGGAGATCGACGCGATCCTGATCCATGGCGACGCGGCGGGCTATGTGCGCGCCAATATCGACTTTCACCGCACCCTGTATCTGCGCGCCCACGCCCCGGCGATGCTGGCGCTGGCGGAAACCGTCTGGCTGCAGATGGGTCCGTCCATGCGCGCGCTCTACAGCCGCATCGGCATGGGGCGGGTGATGGATTTTCACCGCAAGGCCATCGCCGCGCTCGCCGCCGGGGACGAGGCCGGGCTGCGGCTCGCCATCCGCGCCGACGTGCGCCAGGGCCTGACGCTGCTGTCATCCGAGGGGCTCGACGCCGCCTGAGCGCGCCCCCCCCCCCCAGGGCCCCCCAGAGCCCCCCGGACAGGCGATCACACATACAGGACAACCGCCGCCGCGACGGCGCGCGCAAGCAGGAACCGCCCATGACCATCCAGTCAAACATCCGCTCCACGGCCGAATACCAGGCCATGGACGCCGCCCATCACTGGCACCCCTTCAGCGACACCAAGGCGCTGGCCGCAAAGGGCGCGCGGGTGATCACCGGGGCGGACGGCGTCTGGCTCACCGACAGCGACGGCAACCGCATCCTCGACGCCATGGCCGGGCTGTGGTGCGTCAATATCGGCTACGGCCGCCACGAGATCGCCGACGCGGTGCACCGCCAGCTGCGCGAACTGCCCTATTACAACACTTTCTTCGGCACCACGCACCCGGCGGCGGCGGAGTTTTCCCAAGCCCTGTGCAAGCAGGCGCCGGCGCATATGAACCGGGTGTTCTTCACCAATTCCGGCTCCGAGGCCAACGACACGGTGTTCCGGCTGGCGCGGGTCTACTGGGACTGCATGGACCAGCCCGGGAAGAAGATCTTCATCAGCCGCCACAACGCCTATCACGGCTCCACCGTCGCCGCCGCCAGCCTGGGCGGCATGCGCTACATGCACGAACAGTCCGGCCTGCCGATCGAGGGCGTCGCCCATATCAACCAGCCCTACTGGTTCGGCGAGGGCCGCGACACCGGCATGACGCCCGAGGAATTCGGCCTCGCCCGCGCCCGCGAACTGGACGCCAAGATCGACGAGCTGGGCGAGGACAACGTCTGCGCCTTCATCGCCGAACCGATCCAGGGCGCCGGCGGCGTGGTCATTCCGCCCGCCGCCTACTGGCCCGAAATCGCGCGCATCTGCAAGGCGCGCAACATCCTGCTGGTCTCTGACGAGGTGATCTGCGGCTTCGGGCGCACCGGCAGGTGGTGGGGGGCGGAGGCCTTCGGCGTCGAGGCCGACCTGATGCCCATCGCCAAGGGCCTGACCTCGGGCTATCAGCCCATGGGCGGGGTGTTCATCTCGGACCGGGTCGCCGGACCGGTGATGGAAAAGGCCGGCGCCTTCTTTCACGGCTACACCTATTCCGGGCACCCGGCGGCCTGCGCCGCGGGGCTGGTCAACCTGCGCATCATGCAGGAGGAAAAGCTGGTGGAGCACGTGGCCGCGGTCGCCGCGCCGCGGCTGTCGCAGGTCTGGGGCGGGCTGGGCGATCACCCGCTGATCGGCGAATCGCGCAGCTTGGGGCTGGTCGGCGGGCTGGAGCTGGTGAAGTCGAAAACCGACATGTCGCGCTTTGACGAGGACATCGAAATCGGCGTGCTGTGCCAGGATCTGGCCATGCAGAACGGCCTGGTCATGCGCCCGGTCGGCGACGTGATGGTGATCTCGCCGCCGCTGTCGATCTCCGCCGACGAGATCGACGAAATGGGCGCGCGGGCGAAAAAGACGCTGGACGATCTGGCCGACCGCATGACCCGCGAAGGCCATTTCTAGGGGGCCCGGGCCGGCGGCGTCGGGACGCGGGCGTCCGCTGCGCCGGCCGTTCAGCGGGGCGCCGCCATCAGCGCGCAGGCCCCGATCAGCGCGCCGGGCGCGCAGGCCAACGCCGCCGGGGGCCGCGCGCCGGCGCTTGCCCGGCGAGCACGAAAACGCTCGGCCCCGGCGGGGGAGGACAGGGCGCGCGGGCTCGGATATCTGGCGGCCGGGGTTGGGGTCGGGGTCGGGGTCGACCTCGCGCTGATCGCAAGCGCGGCGCTGCCGTTCGGGCCGCGCGCGCCCCGCCCGCCATCGGCGCCCAGGACAGGACTCAGCCCAGGACCGCGCCGACCACCACCAACGCCAATCCCAGAAACGCGAAGGCCATGGACCCCATGTTGACCGCGATCACCATCTGCATGGCGCGCTTGGCGTCCTCGGGCGGCGGCGGCGACTTGCGGATGAACATCGCCTTGCGCATGCACCAGCCCAATCCGACGAGCCCCAGCAGCGTCAGCGCCGTTCCGATCCAGAGCAGCATTTCCATCGCATCATCCTCCCCGCCCGCGCGGGCTTTGACCCCGGGCGACCTGCGCCGCGCCCGATCCCGCGCCGGGCGCTTCTTCGCCCTTGCGCCCGCAGGGCGCAAGGGCGGGTCGCGCCGGCGCCTGACCGGCGCAGCCGGGCATGCGTCGCGCGAAACCACGGCGCCGCGCCGTCCGTTCGCGCCGCGCCGCCCGTCCGTTCGCGCCGTCACGCCGGCTTGCCGCAGCCCCCGCCCGTGGGCGTGTCGAGCCAGAACACGTCGCCCGCCGCCATCTCCCGCTGATCCGCCGAGCGCAGCTCCTCGACCGACCCGTCGGCGCGGATGATGCGCGAACGCCCCAGCGCGCCCGGGTCGCCGCCGTCCAGCCCCGGCGGCGGCGTCACCCGGTGCCCCGACAGGATCGCCAGCGTCATCGGCGCCAGAAACCGGATCTTTCGCCGCGTGCCGTCGCCGCCATGGAACAATCCGCCCCCGCCCGAACCGCGCCGGATCGAAAATTCCTCCAGCAGCACCGGAAAGCGCCATTCCAGCACCTCCGGATCGGTGAGCCGCGAATTGGTCATGTGGGTGTGCACCGCCGAACAGCCATTGTGCCCGCGCCCGTCATTGAGCCAGCCGGCGCCCGATCCGCCGCAGACGGTCTCGTAATACTGGTAGCGATCATCGCCCCAGGTGACGTTGTTCATGGTCGATTGCGCCGCCGCCATCACCCCGAGCGCCAGGAACAGCGCCGAGGTCACCGCCTGCGAGGTCTCCACATTGCCCGCGATCACCGCCGCCGGGTATTGCGGCGACAGCATGGTGCCCTTGGGCAGAATCACGTTCAGCGGCTTCATCACCCCCTCGTTCATGGGGATCGCGTCATCCACCAGACAGCGGAACACGTAAAGCACCGCCGCCCGGGTCACCGGTTCCGGCGCGTTGTAGTTGGTGGCCAGCTGCCCCGTCGTGCCGGTGAAATCGATGGTCGCGGCGCGCGCGGCCCGATCCACGGTGATCTTCACGCGTATCTCGCGCGCGCGGCCGTCGAAATCCGGGTCCATGGGGTAGACGTATTCGGCGTCCTTCAGCCGGGTGATCGCCTGGCGCACGCATTCCTCGGCGTTGTCCTGCACGTGGCGCATATAGGCCTGCACCACGTCGAGCCCGAAATGCGCCACCATGCGGCGCAATTCCTGCGCGCCCTTCTCGCAGCTTGCCACCTGCGCCTTCAGATCGGCGATGTTCACGTCCACCGCGCGCACCGGGTAGTCGCCCGACAACAGCAGCGCGCGGGTCTCGTCCTCGCGAAACCGCCCCTTGTCGATGAGCTTCCAGTTGTCGATCAGCACGCCTTCCTGTTCCACCACGCGCGAATCCGGCGGCATGGATCCCGGCGTCAGCCCGCCCACGTCCGTGTGGTGCCCGCGCGCCGCGGCGTAAAACAGGATGTCCATGCCCGCGTCGTCCCAGACCGGGGCGACCACGGTGATGTCGGGCAGATGCGTGCCGCCATTGTAGGGCGCGTTCAGCACATAGACGTCGCCGGGGCTCATGTCCGGATTCTGGCGCATGATCGCCTTCACCGAGGCCGCCATCGAGCCCAGATGCACCGGCATGTGGGGCGCGTTGGCGATCAGGTCGCCCCTGGCGTCGAACACCGCGCAGGAAAAGTCCAGCCGTTCCTTGATGGTCACCGACACGGCGGTGTTTTCCAGCACCGCGCCCATCTGCTCGGCGATCGACATGTAGAGGTTGTTGAACACCTCCAGCATCACCGGGTCGGCCTCGGTTCCCACGGCGCGGGCGTCCTCGCGCGGGCGGATGCGGGTCAGGCGCACATGGTCGTGGCGGGTGATTTCCGCCCGCCAGCCATCTTCGACGACGATCGAGGTGTGCCGCTCCACCAGCACCGCCGGGCCGGTGAGCCGGTCGCCCGGGGCCATGGATCCGCGCCTGACGAAGCGGGCTTCGCGCCAGGCGCCGCCGCTGAAGATCGGCGCGCTCAGCGCGGTCTCGTAGGCGCTTTCCTCGCGCGTCTCGGTCGCCAGCTCCGGTTCGCCGAGATCGGCGGCCTGGCCGATGGCCTCGCTGGAAATCGCCTCGATGATCAAAGGCTTGTCGCCGGGGTCGAACCCGAAACGGTCGCGATGATCGGCGGCGAAACGGGCGCGCATGTCGGACTCCGTGCCGAAGGGGATCGGCAGGGCGGTGTCCGTGCCCTCGACCTTGAGCATCAGCAGCGGAACCAGCGTCACCTTGGCGGGGTCGACGCCCTGGGCCTCGACCTCGGCCATCACCGCCACCGACAGCCGGTCCAGATCCGCCGCCGCCTGCAGGCGCGATCCGGCGTCGAGCCGCGCCTCCACCGCCTGCTGGCGCGCGGCGCGGATCTCCGCCAGCCCCATGCCATAGGCCGACAGCAGGGACGCCAGCGGGTGGATCAGGCAACGATCCATGCCCAGCGTGTCGGCGATCATGCAGGCGTGCTGCGCCCCGGCGCCGCCGAACACCGTCAGGCAGTATTCGGTGACGTCATGGCCGCGCTGCACCGAGATTTTCTTGATCGCGTTGGCCATGGCCCCGACGGCGATGCGCAGGAACCCGTCGGCGGCTTCCTCCGGGGTCTTGCCGATGTCCCGGGCGATGGCTTCGAACTTCGCGCGGGTCGCGGCCGCGTCCAGCGGCTGGTCCGCGTCCGGCCCGAAGATCGCCGGGAAGAAGTCCGGGCGCAGCTTGCCGGTCATCACATTGGCGTCGGTGACCGCCAGCGGCCCGCCGCGCCCGTAGCAGGCCGGGCCGGGATTGGCGCCGGCGCTTTGCGGCCCGACGCGCATGCGCGCCCCGTCATAGGACAGCAGCGATCCGCCCCCCGCCGCCACGGTGTGGATATGCATCATCGGCGCGCGCATGCGCACGCCCGCGACCTCGGTGTGCAGCACCCGTTCGAACTCGCCCTTGAAATGGCACACATCGGTGGAGGTGCCGCCCATGTCAAAGCCGATGATCTTCTGCTCGCCGGCGATCTGCGAGGTGCGCGCGGCGCCGACCACGCCGCCCGCCGGGCCCGACAGGATCGCGTCCTTGCCCTGAAACAGCGTCGCGTCGGTGAGCCCGCCGGAGCTTTGCATGAACATCAGCTTGCCGGCCGTGTCGCCGTCGAAGGCGGCGGCCACCCGATCGACATAGCGGCGCAGGATCGGCGACAGGTAGGCGTCGACCACCGTGGTGTCGCCGCGGCTGACCATCTTCATCAGCGGGCTGACCTGATGGCTGACGGACACCTGCCCGAAGCCGGCCTCGCGCGCGATCTCGCCGGCGCGCCTTTCATGGGCGGTGTGGCGGTAGCCATGCACGAAGACCACGGCGCAGGCGTCGATGCCGTCGGCCCTGGCCTGCGCCAGCGCGGCGGCGAGCGGGGGTTCGTCGAGCGGGATCTCGACATGGCCGTCGGCATGGACGCGCTCATCGGCCTCGATGACGCGCTCGTAAAGCTGTTCGGGGAGGATGATCTCGCGGTCGAACAGGTTGGGGCGGTTCTGATAGGCGATGCGCAGCTGATCGGCGAGGCCGCGGGTGATCACCAGCACGGTGCGATCGCCCTTGCGCTCCAGCAATGCGTTGGTGGCCACCGTGGTGCCCATCTTCACCGCGCGGATGCGCGACGCGGGGATCCTTTCATTGGCCCCCAGGCCAAGAAACCGGCGGATGCCGGCCAGCGCCGCGTCGTCGTATTGCTCGGGGTTTTCCGAAAGCAGCTTGGCGGAATGCAGCGCGCCTGACGGGTCGCGCGCCACGACATCGGTGAAGGTGCCGCCCCGGTCGATCCAGAAATCCCAAAGCTCCATCGCGGCGGCTCCCGTTTTGTCGTGGCGTTGCTTGCGGCTTGCGCGCGCTCCTGCGTATCGTTCCTGACCGGAGCGCGCAATGCGAAGCCGTCGACGATGCGGATCAGGCCCATGGCGCGCGGCGATCCGGGGCGGCGCCGCGACCTTCGCCGCCGAATTGCCCCCTCCGGCGGGGCTGGCGGCCTGGCTTGCCGCGGGCGGCCGGCTCAGGCCGGGCGAAAATTCGGGCGATGGCGGGATCCGGCGTTCATGCGGAAAATGCTCTGAGCGCCGCCGACCCGCCCGTTGATCCCCGAATTGGCGACGATATTTTTCGATATGCGGTATTTGTCCGCGAAACCGCGCCCATTGGATGCAGGGCGGGCGATGACGCCTGTGGGAAACAACGCCGCGCGGTCCCGGACATCCCTTGTCGCGAAACAGCCGATCCGGCGGGACCGTCGCCGGGCCCGGAGACACCGAATGCAAGACGTCATCAAGACATATGGCAGTCTGGTCGGGCGCGTGCTGATCAGCGCGACCTTTCTCACCTCCGGGCTCGGCAAGATCGCCGACTACGCCGGGACCCAGGGCCATATGAAGGCCGTGGGCGCGCCCGGCATCCTGCTGCCGCCGGTCATCGCCACCGAGGGGCTGGGCGCGGTCGCGATCATCGTCGGCTACCAGACAAGGATCGCGGCGTTTCTGCTGGCCGGGTTCAGCCTGTTCTCGGCGCTGCCGTTCCATTTCGACTTCGGCGACCAGATGCAGAGCATCCAGTTCATGAAGAACGTCGCCATCGCCGGCGGTTTCCTGTTTCTGGCGGTGCACGGCGCCGGGCCGCGTGACTGCGCGCCGTCGGGCCGGCGCGGCCCGGGGGCGTTTTGCGGCGTTTTGCGGCGTTTTGCGGCGCGCCGGCTCAGGTGTTGAACAGGAAATGCAGCACGTCGCCGTCGGCGACCTCGTAGGCCTTGCCCTCGACGCGCAGCTTTCCGGCCTCGCGCGCGCCTTGTTCGCCGCCCAAGGCGATGAAATCATCGTAGGCGACGGTCTCGGCGCGGATGAAGCCGCGTTCGAAATCGCCGTGGATCACCCCCGCCGCGCGGGGCGCTTTCGTGCCGGCGGCGATGGTCCAGGCGCGGGCCTCCTTGGGGCCGACGGTGAAATAGGTGCGCAGGCGCAGCAGGTCGTAGCCAGCGCGGATCAGCCGGTCGAGCCCGGGCTTTTGCAGCCCCAGATCGGCGAGGAATTCGGCGCGTTCGGAATCGTCGAGCTGGGCGATCTCCTCCTCGATGGCGGCGGAGATCACCACATGCGCGGCGCCCTGCCGCGCGGCCAGTTCGGCGACCTGATCGGACAGCGCGTTGCCGGTCGCGGCGGAGTCTTCCTCGACATTGCACACGAACAGCACCGGCTTGGCGGTGAGCAGTTGCAGGCCCTTCCAGGCCAGCGCGTCGTCGGGGTTGATCTCGACCGCGCGCGCCGGGCGGCCCTGTTCCAGCGCCGCCTTGGCCAGGCGCAGCAGGCGGTCCTGCGCGATCGCCTCCTTGTCATTGCCCTTGATCTTGCGCGCGAGGCCCGACAGGCGCTTTTCGACGCTTTCCAGATCGGCCAGCATCAATTCGGTCTCGATGGTTTCGGCGTCGGCCACCGGGTCCACGCGGCCGTCCACATGGGTGATGTCGTCATCCTCGAAGCAGCGCAGCACATGGGCGATGGCGTCGACCTCGCGGATGGTGCCGAGAAACTTGTTGCCCAGCCCCTCGCCGCGCGACGCGCCTTTGACCAGCCCGGCGATGTCGACGAAGGTCAGCCGCGTGGGGATGATCTGCTTCGATCCGGCGATGGCGGCGAGCTTTTCGAGGCGTTCGTCGGGCACCGGCACCTCGCCCACATTGGGTTCGATGGTGCAGAAGGGAAAGTTCGCCGCCTGCGCCGAGGCGGTGCGGGTGAGCGCGTTGAACAGCGTGGATTTGCCCACGTTCGGCATGCCGACGATGCCGCATTTGAAACCCATTGCACTCTCCTGTTGCGGTTTGCCCGCGCATGGCATGAGGCGGGGGGCGGGTCAAGGGGAGGAGAGTCGAGGGCGCGGCGCGCGCGGCGCAGGGACGGGCCGCGCGCCGACCCGGCGGCGACGACCCGCCCGCCCACCCTCGCGCCGCCGGACCGGCGCGCGGCCCGTCCCCTTGGGGGAGGGGTCAGGAAAAATGCCGTTTCAGCTTGTCGAGCAGGGAGGCGGGTTCGGGCGGCGCCGCCGCCCGCCGGGCGTCGGGGTCTGTTCCGGCGGGCCTGGGCTTGGGCGCCGGCTTGGGGCGTTGGGGCGCCGCGCGCAGGGCGACGGCGTTCATGAACCCGGACGCGTCCCCCGCCGCCAGCTTCGGCGCGCCGTCGGAGACGCCGGTCAGCACGTCTTCCAGCCACTCCGCGTCGGCGCGGGCGAAATCATGCAGCACGTAGCCCGACACCCTGGACTTGTCGCCGGGATGGCCGATGCCCAGCCGCACGCGCCGGTAATCGGCGCCGATATGCTGGTGGATCGAGCGCAGCCCGTTATGGCCGGCATGGCCGCCCCCCTGCTTCACCCGGCATTTGCCCGGGGCCAGGTCCAGTTCGTCGTGAAACACCGTCACGTCGCCGGGGGCGAGCTTGTAGAACCGCATGGCCTCGCCCACCGACTGGCCCGACAGGTTCATGAAGGTCGCGGGCTTGAGCAGCGTCACCTTGCGCCCGCCAAGCTGGCCGGTCGTCACCTGGCCCTGGAACTTGGCGCGCCAGGGCGGGAAACCGTGGTCCCGCGCGATGCGCTCCAGCGCCATGTAGCCGATATTGTGCCGGTGGCCGGCGTATTTGCCGCCCGGATTGCCGAGTCCGACGAACAGGCGCATGGCGGGTCTCCCGTGATGCTCGGGGCTTGATACGCGCCCGGCCCGGTTTTGAGAAGGGGGCAGACGAAAACCGCCGCCCCGGGAAGGGCGGCGGCGCGTGCGTCAGGCGGACGGTCCGGGGCGCGTCACGCGTGAAAGGGGGTCACGCCTCGGCGGCGTCCTCGGCGGTTTCGCCCTCGGTCTCGGCCTCGGCCTCATCATCGGCGTCGGCGGATTTCAGGCCCGACGGCGCGGAGACGTTGGCGATGACGAAATCGCGGTCGGTGATCATCGCGCGCGACCCCTTGGGCATGTCGATGTCCGAGATGTGGATGACGTCGCCGATATGCACCTCGCCCAGATCCACCACCAGTTTTTCGGGGATGGATCCGGCGGTCACCTTCAGTTCGACCTCGTTGCGCACCACGACCAGCGCGCCGCCCTTCTTCAGGCCGGGGCAGGTGTCCTCGTTGATGAACTCGACGGGCACGTAGAGGTTGATGCGGCTGCGCTCGGACAGGCGCAGGAAATCCACATGGGTGGGCAGGTCGCGCACCACGTCGCGCTGCACGGCGCGGCAGATCACCCGGTTGTCCTCGCCGTCGATCCTGAGGTTGAGCAGCGTGGACATGAACTTGCCGGCCCGCAGGGTCTTGAGCAGCACGTTGAAGCGGACGTTGATCGCGACCGGGTCCTTGCCCCCGCCATAGATCACGCCCGGCACGAAACCATCGCGACGCGCGGCGCGGGCAGCCCCTTTGCCCGTGCCCTCGCGGGATGCGGCTTCGAGAATCGGCATCTCGGCCATTTGAAAATCTCCTGAGTTGACATGCGGCGATCCTCCAGGGGTGTAAGCGCCGCGACCGCGGGCTTATAGGCGGTTCGGCGGGGAAAGCAAAGGGGGCGCGTGCATCGCGCCCCGCCCGCGCGCCGCCCGCGCCCCGCCCGCGCGCCGCTTGCATCCGGGGCGCGCGAATTGGTAAGTAATTATCACCAATTTCGATCGGAGGCCCGATGCCCGAATCCAACCGCCCGCGCGTGGCGCTGTTCGTCACCTGTCTCGTGGACATGTTCCGCCCCTCGGTCGGTTTCGCGACCATCCGCCTGCTTGAGGAGGCCGGCTGCGACGTGGAGGTCCCGGAGGCGCAGACCTGCTGCGGCCAGCCGGCGTGGAATTCCGGCGACCGCAAATCCGCGCAGGCGATCGCCAGGCAGGTGATCGCGGCGTTCGAGGGATTTGACTACGTGGTCGCGCCCTCGGGCAGCTGCGCGGGGACCATCATGCGGGACTACCCGGAGATGTTCGCGGCGAACGATCCGTGGCGCGCGCGGGCCGAGGCGCTGGCCGGGCGCACCCATGAGATCGTGTCGTTCCTGACGGATATGCGCGGGCTGAAAGGCGTGCGGGCGAAGCTGGCGGCGGGGTCGGGGCAGGGGATCGTCACCTATCACGACAGCTGTTCGGGGCTGCGCGGCCTCGGCGTCAAGGACCAGCCGCGAAAGCTGCTGCGATCCGTCGACGGGCTGGAATTGCGCGAGATGAAGGACGCGGAGGTCTGCTGCGGCTTCGGCGGCATGTTCTGCGTGAAGTATCCGGACGTGTCCAACAAGATGGTGGGCGACAAGACCGAAAACATCGTCGCCACCGGCGCCGGGCTGCTGCTGGCCGGCGATCTGGGCTGCCTGATGAACATGGCCGGCAAGCTCAGCCGCGAGGGCGCGGCGGTGAAGGCGCGCCATGTGGTCGAGGTGCTGGCGGGGATGACCGACGGCCCGGCGATCGGCGACTCCGATGCGGATGCGGAGGGCGGCGCATGAACCCCGAACAGGCGACGACGCGGCAATTCAAGGCCAACACCAAGGCCGCGCTGGCGGATCCCGACCTGCAGATCGCGCTCGGCGGCTCCGGGGGCAATTTCACCGAGAAACGCGCCAGGGCCCGGGCCGGGGTGCCGGAATTCGACGCCATCCGCGACGCGGCGCGGGATCTGAAGGATCACACGCTGGCGCATCTGGATCTGTATCTGGAGGCATACGAGCGCAAGGTGATCGCCGCCGGCGGCCATGTGCACTGGGCCGAGACCGCCGAGGACGCGCGGCGCATCGTGCTCGACATCTGCCGCGGGGTCGACGCCAAGATCGTCAACAAGGGCAAGACGATGATCTCGGAGGAATGCGGGATCAACGACCATCTGGCGGCCAATGGCGTCAAGCCGGTGGAAACCGATCTGGGTGAATACATCATCCAGCTGCGCGGCGAGATCCCCAGCCACATCATCGCCCCGGCGGTGCATGTCACCGTCGAGCAGGTGCGCGAGGAATTCCGCAAGGCGCATGCGCATCTGCCCGAGGGCCGCAATCTGGAGGGGCTCGACACGCTGCTGTCCGAGGCCCGCGGCGTGCTGCGCGAAAAGTATTTCGAGGCCGAGGTGGGCATCACCGGGGCCAACATGCTGATCGCCGAGACCGGCCAGTCGGTGATCGTCACCAACGAGGGCAACGGCGACCTGTCGCAATCGCTGCCCAAGGTGCATATCGTCATGGCCAGCCTGGAAAAGATCGTGCCGACGCTGGAGGATTCCTCGACCGTGCTGCGGCTTCTGGCGCGCTCGGCCACCGGGCAGGAGATGTCGGTCTACACCACGTTTTCCTCCGGGCCGCGCCGCGCCGCCGACCCGGACGGGCCCGAGGAATACCACGTGGTGCTGCTCGACAACGGGCGCTCCAACATGATTGGCGGCGATTTCCAGGACATGCTGCGCTGCATCCGCTGCGGCGCCTGCATGAACCATTGCCCGGTGTATCAGGCGGTGGGCGGGCATGCCTATGGCTGGGTCTATCCGGGGCCCATGGGGGCGGTGCTGACGCCCTCGCTGATCGGGGTGGAGAAGGGCGGGCAGCTGCCCAACGCCTCGACTTTCTGCGGGCGCTGCGAATCGGTGTGCCCGATGCGCATTCCGCTGCCGAAGATGATGCGCCACTGGCGCGAGCGGGAATTCGAAAAGCGCCTGACGCCGGGGACGACGCGCGCCGGGCTTGGCCTTTGGGCGTGGGTGGCGCAGCGCCCGGCGCTTTATCGCGCGGCGACGCGGGCGGCGATGGCGGGGCTGGGCCTGCTGGCGCGCGGGGGGCGGATCCGGCGGCTGCCCATGGTCGGCGGCTGGAGCGATCACCGCGATTTCCCGGCGCCCGAGGGCGGCGGGTTCATGGCGCGCTACAAGCGGGGAGAACGCTGATGAGCGCGCGTGAGCGGATCCTCGCCCGCCTGCGGCGCGCCGCGGCGCAGGGCGGCGACGCAGCCGGCGCCGGGGACCGCCTGGCGGCGGTCAGCGCCCGATTGGGCGCAGCGGGGGCGCAAGGCGCCCCCGCCCCGGCGCAGAGCCGCACCTCCGGCGCGCAACGCCGCGTTCAGTTCGAGGCCAAGCTGGCCGGCGTTGACGCCAGCGTCACCCATGTCGCGACCATGGCCGACCTGCCCGAAGCGCTGGCGGCGCAGCTGCGCGACCGCAATCTGGCGCGCGCGATCCGCATGGGCGACGAGCCCGATTTCGCCGAGCTCGACTGGTCCGGCTTCGAGGCCACGCGCGGGCCCGGGCGCATTGAAGAGCCCGCGACCCTGTCGCGCGCCAGCTTCGGCGTCGCCGAGACCGGCACGCTGGCGCTGCTGTCGGGGCCGGACAACCCGGTGACGCTGACCTTTCTGGGCGAGACCCATTTCGTCGTCCTCGGCGCGTCGCAGGTGGTGGCCGGGCTTGACGATCTTTGGGCCGGGCTGCGTGTCTCGGGCGCCGATCCGCGCACGGTCAATCTGGTGACCGGGCCGTCGCGTTCGGCCGATATCGGGCAGGTGCTTCAGCTTGGCGCCCATGGGCCGGTGGCGCTGCATGTGTTCGTGGTGGATGACGCCTAGGCGGGCTCAGGCGCGGATCTTCGGCCAGATCGCGGCGGATCGGCAATTGACGGCGGCGTCGGTCATGGGCGCCGGCTTGCCCCTGGCGCCGTTGCGTCGCTCATGCATGACATCGGGTTGCGCCGGGGCGCCGCGTCCGGGCCCGCAAGCGGCGCGGTCCAGCTTGCCCTCGCGCCGCCGCCTGTGCATTGTGCGGCGCAACGCGCGAGGGGGGGAGGCCATGGCGGATCGCAAACCGCCCGCAACGGCGCCGCGCGCGGTCAGACCACTGAAGAAACCGGCGGACAGATCATGACCGAATTCAACAAAATTCTTATCGCCAACCGCTCGGAGATCGCCATACGGGTGATGCGCGCCGCCAATGAACTGGGCAAGCGCACGGTCGCTGTCTACGCCGAGGAGGACCGGCTTGGCCTGCATCGCTTCAAGGCCGACGAGGCCTATCGCATCGGCGAGGGGCTGGGCCCGGTCGCCGCCTATCTCAGCATCGAGGAAATCATTCGCGTGGCCCGCGACTGCGGCGCCGACGCGATCCATCCCGGCTACGGATTGTTGTCCGAAAACCCGGATTTCGTCGATGCCTGCGCCGCCGCCGGCATCGCCTTCATCGGCCCGAAGGCGGACACCATGCGCCTGCTCGGCGACAAGGCCAGCGCCCGGCGCGCCGCCATCGCCGCCGGGGCGCCGGTGGTGCCCGCCACCGAGGTGCTGCCCGACGACATGGACGCGGTGCGCGAGATGGCCGAAAAGGTCGGCTACCCGCTGATGCTGAAAGCCAGCTGGGGCGGCGGCGGGCGCGGCATGCGGCCCATATTTTCCGCCGACGAGCTGGAGGACAAGGTCCGCGCCGGGCGGCGCGAGGCCGAGGCCGCCTTCGGCAATGGCGAGGGTTTTCTGGAACGCCTGATCCAGCGCGCCCGCCATGTGGAGGTGCAGGTGCTCGGCGACAGCCATGGCTCCATCGTGCATCTGTTCGAGCGCGACTGTTCGGTGCAGCGGCGCAATCAGAAGGTCGTGGAGCGCGCCCCCGCCCCCTATCTGAGCGAGAAGCAGCGCGCCGAGGTTTGCGAACTGGGCCTGCGCATCGCCCGTCACGCGGGATACGAGAACGCCGGCACCATCGAATTCCTGATGGACATGGCGACCGAGGAATTCTTCTTCATCGAGGTCAACCCCCGGGTGCAGGTCGAACATACGGTGACGGAAGAAGTCACCGGCATCGACATCGTCAAGGCCCAGATCCGCATCGCGGAGGGGGCCAGCATCGCCGAGGCCACCGGCGTGCCCGGCCAGCACGCGATCCAGCTGCGCGGCCACGCCCTGCAATGCCGGATCACCACGGAAGACCCGCTCAACAACTTCATCCCCGATTACGGGCGCATCACCGCCTATCGCGGGGCCACCGGCTTTGGCATTCGCCTCGACGGCGGCACCGCCTATTCGGGCGCCGTCATCACCCGCTACTACGATTCGCTGCTGGAAAAGGTCACCGCCTGGGCGCCGACGCCCGGCGAGGCGATCGCCCGCATGGACCGCGCCTTGCGCGAATTCCGCATTCGCGGGGTGGCCACCAACATCGCCTTCGTCGAGAATCTGCTGAAGCATCCGAAATTCCTCGACAACAGCTACCACACCAAGTTCATCGACGAGACGCCGGAGCTGTTCCGCTTCACCAAGCGCCGGGACCGGGCGACCAGGCTGCTGAATTTCATCGCCGACATCACCGTCAACGGCAATCCGGAGGTCGCGGGGCGCGCCCGACCGCCCGCCCATGCTCGCCTCCCCAAACCCCCGGCGCCATTGGGCGATACGCTGGCGCCCGGCACGAAAACCCTGCTCGACGCCGAGGGGCCGCAGGCGGTCGCCGACTGGATGCTGGCGCAGAAAAAGCTGCTGATCACCGACACCACCATGCGCGACGGGCACCAGTCGCTGCTGGCCACGCGCATGCGCACCCATGACATGCTGAAGGTGGCCGACGCCTACGCCCACAACCTGCCGGCGCTGTTCTCGGTGGAATGCTGGGGCGGGGCGACCTTCGACGTGTCCTACCGGTTCCTGCAGGAATGCCCGTGGAAACGACTGGTGGATCTGCGGCGAAAAATGCCCAATGTGCTGACCCAGATGCTGCTGCGCGGATCAAACGGCGTCGGCTACGCCAACTATCCCGACAACGTGGTGCAAAAATTCGTCGCCCGCGCCGCCGAATCCGGGGTCGACGTGTTCCGGGTGTTCGACAGCCTCAACTGGGTCGAGAACATGCGCGTGGCCATGGATGCGGTGCTTGAAAGCGGGCGCATCTGCGAAGGCGCGATCTGCTACACCGGTGACATTCTTGACCCGGACCGGGCCAAATACGACCTGAAATACTATCTCGGCATGGCGCGGCAGCTGCGCGACGCGGGCGCCCATGTGCTCGGGCTCAAGGACATGGCGGGGCTGCTGAAACCGGCGCAGGCGCGGATTCTGGTGAAGGCCCTGAAGGACGAGATCGGCCTGCCGGTGCATTTCCACACCCACGACACTTCGGGGATTTCCGCCGCCACGGCGCTGGCGGCGGCCGAGGCCGGGGCCGACGCCGTGGACGCGGCGATGGATTCGTTTTCCGGACTGACCTCGCAGCCCTGCCTCGGGTCGATCGTCGAGGCCCTGCGCCACACGGATCGCGACACCGGGCTGGACCCGGCGGCGATCCGCGCGATCTCCGACTACTGGGAACAGGTGCGCCTGCAATACGCGGCTTTCGAGACCGAGATGCGTTCGGGCGCCTCGGAGGTCTACCTGCACGAGATGCCCGGCGGCCAGTTCACCAACCTGAAGGCGCAGGCGCGGTCCATGGGGCTGGAGGAACGCTGGCACGAGGTCGCCGCCACCTATGCCGAGGTGAACCAGATGTTCGGCGACATCGTCAAGGTGACGCCCTCGTCGAAAGTGGTGGGCGACATGGCGCTGACCATGGTCGCCGCCGGGCTGACCCGCGCCGACGTGGAGGACCCCGACAAGGAGATCGCCTTCCCCGAAAGCGTGGTCGGCATGATGCGCGGCGATCTGGGTCAGCCGCCGGGCGGTTTTCCGCCGGCGCTGGTCGCCAAGGTCCTGAAGGGCGAGCCCCCCGTCACCGAACGCCCCGGCGCGCGTCTGCCCCCCGTCGATCTGGAGGCGGTGCGCGCCAAGGTCTCGGCCGATCTCGGCGGTTTCGCGGTCGATGACGAGGACCTCTGCGGCTACCTGATGTATCCCAAGGTCTACATGGATTACATGGAGCGCCATCGCGGCTACGGCCCGGTGCGGGTGCTGCCGACGCCGATCTTCTTCTACGGCATGGAGGTGCAGACCGAGACCGCCATCGAACTCGAGCCGGGCAAGACCATGCAGGTGCGCCTGTCGGCGATCGGCGAGACCTCGGACGAGGGCATGGTCAAGGTGTTCTTCGAACTCAACGGCCAGCCGCGCGCCATCACCGTGCCCAACCGCCACGCCGCGGCCAGCGTCGCCCGCCGCCCGAGGGCCGAGGACGGCAACCCCGCGCATGTGGCGGCGCCGATGCCCGGGGTCGTGGCCTCGGTGGCGGTGAGCGCCGGGCGCAAGGTGACCGCCGGCGACCTGCTGCTGACCATCGAGGCGATGAAGATGGAAACCGCCATCCACGCCGAACGCGACGGCGTGATCAAGGCGGTTCACGCGGCGGCCGGGACGCAGGTGGACGCCAAGGACCTGCTGGTGGAATACGAAGCATGACCCGCGCGGGCGCGGGCGTTGACGCCGGGGGCTGGCCCGGCGGGCCGCGATCTGATAGGCGCCGCTGATGTTCGATCCCATGACCCTACTGGCCGCGCCGTTCCTGTCCGGCGCGCTGCCCATGCCCGGCGCGCGCGGGCTGGCGGTGCTGCGCGCCCGCCCCTTTGCCGATTTCCCGGTCGAATCGCTGGTCTGCGAACAGGGGATGCGCCCCCTGCATGACGCGCTGGCGGCGCAGGGGGCCGCGGTCGCGCCCCGCATCGACGGGGCGTTTCCCGCCGCCGCCGCCGTGCTCACCCGCCACCGGGCCGAGAACCGCGCCAATTTCGCCCGCGCCTGGGGGCTGGCGCAGCCCGGCGGCGCGGTGCTGGCGGTCGGGGCCAAGACCGACGGCGTCGAAAGCCTGCAGCGCGACATTCGCAAGCTGGTCGATCTCGACGGCGTGCAGCCGAAGAATCACGGGCGGGTGTTCTGGGTCGCGCGCGGCGAAGCCACGCCCGACATTTTCGCGCAGTGGCTGGCCGAGGCCGCCCCGGCGCCGCGCGTCGCGCGCCCCGGCGGCGAACCCTACGTCACCGCCGCCGGGATGTTCAGCTGGCGCGAAACCGACCCCGGTTCGCGCCTGCTGGCCGAAACCCTGCCGCCGCTCAAGGGCGTGGCGGCCGATCTGGGCGCCGGCTGGGGGTATCTGTCGGACGCCATCCTGCGCAGCGCCGCCGTGACGCGGCTTGATCTGTGGGAGGCGGAAAAGACCGCCATCGACTGCGCCCGGCGCAACATCGACGACCCGCGCGCCGCCTTCCACTGGGCCGACGCCACCGGCCCCGACCTGCCCCGCGGGGTCTATGACTGGGTGATCTCCAACCCGCCCTTCCACGAAGGCCGCGCGGTGTCGCTGGCGCTGGGCGAGGGGTTCCTGGCCGCCGGCGCACGGGCGCTCGCCCCCAAGGGGGCGCTGCTGATCGTCGCCAACCGCACGCTGCCCTACGAAAAGCCGCTGGAGGCGCTGTTCGCCAAGATCGAGGAACTGGCCCTCACGCCGCGCTACAAGATCCTGAAGGCCAGCCGCCCCAAACCGGCCCGCCGCTGATCCGCGATCACGCGGGCGGGCGCATCGGTTGCGGCGCGATCAACCGTTGCGTCGCCCCGCAATCGACGCAATTCTGACGAGGATCGCGCCAATGGCGACGAAGCGAGTCGCTACGCCGCGCCGGGGGTCGCCTCTTCGGCGCCGGCATGGACGGCCCCGGCGCGTCAACGCCCCGGCGGTCAGGGCGAGGAAGGCTGTTCGATGCTCCGCACCGCGATGCGCGCCATGTTCGCCGGGCTGACGCTGGTGGCCCTGCAGGGCTGCACTTCGGCCGATGAGGGGCTCGAGGACAGCGCGCTGGAATTTGAAGACACCGCCGTGCGCATCGATTACGACGTGGCGCTGGACGGCGTGCCCGATGCGGAGATGCGGGACCTGCTGGAACAGTCGCTGGGCCTCTACCGGTTTCAGGACAAGGGCGCGCAGTCGCTCGCCTTCCTGCGTCGCCGGGCCGAGAAAGACACCGAAATCGTCCAGAAGATCCTGCGCGCGCAGGGCTATTACGAGGCGAAGATCGCCGTCGAGGTGATCGCGCCCGGCGACGCCCCGCCCCCTGTCCGGCAAGGCGGGCCGGACCCCGCCGCCTCGCCGACCAGGGCGCCGCGCCCCGATCCCGACCCCGATCCCGGCGCCCGGACCCCGCGCGCGGTCGCGCATCTGACCCTGATCCCGGGGCGGGCCTTCACGCTGATCGCGCATCGCTTCATCGTCGCCGATCAGGGCGAGGGCGCCCCCCCCGGCCTGCCCGACGCCGCCGCGCTCGGCTCGCCGGTGGGCAAGCCCGCCGCCGCCGCCGCGATCATCGCCGCCGAGGCCCGCGCGGCGGACGCCCTGCGCCGCGCGGGCCGCCCCTACGCCGCCGTGCGCGGGCGCCGGGCGATCGCCGACATGGACAAGGCGGAGCTGGAGGTCGAAACCACCATCTCGGCCGGGCGCGCCTATCGCTTCGGGGACATCGAGGTGGCGGGGCTGAAGGACGTGGACGCCGACTACGTGCGCTCCTACCAGACCTGGGACGACGGCGCCCCCGCCAACCCCGAAACCCTGCGCGACTATCAGCAGGACCTGATGCGCACCAGCCTGTTTGACGGCGGATCGGCCCGCTTTCCGGACGACCCGCCCGAAGGCGACGCCCTGCCGGTCATCGTCACGCTGGAGGAAGGCCCGCCGCGCACCGTCTCCGCCGGGCTGCGGCTGTCCACCGACACCGGGCCCGAGGCGCGCGCCGCCTACACCCACCGCAACCTGTTCGGCGCCAACGAAACCGTCGACCTGATCCTCGACATCGGCCTTGAAATCCAGTCCTTCAAAACCGAATTGCGCAAGCCGCAATACCTGCGCCCCGGGCAGGCCCTGCAGGCCTCGTTTGAAATCCGCAACGTCATCGAGGATGCATTCGACGAAGAGGCCGTCACCCTGGCGCTGGGGCTGGAACGCGAATTGAGCGACAAGCTGACCGTCGGGGCCGGCGGGTTGCTGGAAATCTCGAATGTGACCGATCGCGGCGTCGATCAGGACGTGCGCCTGGCCGGGCTGCCGACTTTCCTGCGCTATGACGGCTCCGACGATCTGCTGGACCCCTCCCGGGGGGTGCGCATCGGGTTGTTCGCGACGCCGTTCATGGGCTCCATCGACGAAGTCTACGCGCCCTTTGCGGTGCTGGACGCCCGGGGCTCGACCTATTGGGACCTGTTGGGCGATCGCCGCTGGGTGCTGGCGGCGCGCACCCGGCTGGCCGTCATCCCCTCGGACAAGCTGTCCTCGGTGCCGGCCCCCCGGCGGCTGTATTCGGGGGGCGGCGGGTCGGTGCGCGGCTATCGCGAAAAGATCATCGGCCCGCTGGATTCCAAGGGCGATCCGGTGGGCGGGCGCTCGGCGGTGGAATTCGGCGCCGAGATCCGCGCCCGGCTCTGGGGCGATATCGGCGTGGTCGGCTTCGTCGACGCGGGCGCGGTGTCCACCGACATCGTCCCGAGCTTGGAGGACGGCTTCCAGTTCGCCGCCGGAATCGGGATGCGCTACCACTCGCCGGTGGGGCCGCTGCGCTTCGACGTCGCCGTGCCGCTCAACCCGCGCGACATCGACGACGCCTTCCAGATGTACATCTCCATCGGGCAGGCCTACTGATGGCCCCCCGGCGGATGGGATTCAGGCGGGCGGGTTTCAGGCGGGCGGCGCTGGGCGCGGCGCTGGGGCTGTCGCTGGCGGTCGCCGGGGCGCCGGCCTCGGCGCAGATCTCGCTGCTGGGGCTGAAGAACACCCTGGTGCAGTTCGCGCTCGAACGGATATCGGTCCCCGGCAGCTTCGAAATCACCGCCGAAGGGGTGACCGAACCCGAGGACGGGGTCACCGAATTGCAGGGCCTCGCCATCGCCGATGCCGACGGCGTGTGGTTCCGCGCCGAGGCGGTGTCGCTGAAATGGACCCCCAGCCGCATCCTGGCCGGGGCGCTCGACATCGACAGCCTGGCGGCGCGCAACGTGCAGGTGCTGCGCAGACCCCTGCCGGTGGCGGTGGAAATCAACCCGGAGTCCGAACTGGCGCAGGACCGCGCCCCCTTCAGCTGGCCGCGCGCGCCGATCGCCACCCGCATCGGCGAATTGCGGCTCGATCACGTCGCGGTCGCCGCCGGGGTGATCGCCGCGCAATCGCTGGATTTCGACGCCTCGGGCGCGGCGCGCGACGAGGGCGACATCCAGGCCCTGACCTTCCAACTGACCCGCAGCGACGCGGTGAGCGGCGCCATTTCGCTGGCCTACGAGCGGGATTTCGCCGCCGACACGCTGACCATGCGCCTCACGGCCGACGAGGCGGCGGGCGGGCTGGTGGCCGAACTGGGCGGGCTGCCCGATGACAGCGCCAGTTCGGTGCGGATCGACGCCGAAGGGCCGCTCAGCGGCTGGAAGATGCGCCTATCGGCCTCGGTCGAACGCATGATCGACGTGGCCGGGCGCGCCACGCTCGACGTGCTGGCCCCGGTGAGCGGCGAGATCGCCCTGACCCTGACCCCCGGCCCGGCGCTGTCGGCGGCGGCGCGCGCGGCGCTGGCTCCGGCGGCGCAGCTCGACCTGGCGGTGTCCGAGGGCGAGGCCGGGGTGATCCGCATCGAGCGCGGCGTCATCGCGTCGGCGGCCCTGAGCATGACTGCCTCGGGCGACTATGTCCGCGACACCGGCGCGGTGGCGCTGGATGTGGCGCTGGAGGCAAGGCGCGCCATGGCGGCGCTGATCGAGGGCGTGGATTTCGCCAGCGTCGGCTTTGACGGCAAGGTCGGCGGCCGGCTCGATGATCTTGACGCCAGCGGCGCGCTGACCCTGGCCGAACTGACCACCGCGCCGGCGGATGTGGGCGCGGCGCGGCTCGACATGACCGTCAACGCCGTGACCCGGGCGAACGCCCCCGCGCCGCGCGTGACCCTGCGCATCAGCGGCGAGGCGGAGGCGCTGCGCCTTGACCGCCTCGGGCCCGAAATCATCGGGCGCGCCGATCTTCGCGCCAGCGGCGTCTATGACGGCGCCGTGGCCGAATTGTCGGCGCTGGATTTCGTTTCGCCGCTGCTGACCCTGGGCGCGCGCGGCCGGGTGGATCTGGCGGCGCAGGCGCTCAGCGCCGAATACCGGCTGCAAACCCCGGATCTGGCGGGTGTGGCGATGGCCTACGGGGTCGACGCCGCCGGGCGGGCCAACGTCGCCGGCACGGCCGAGGGACCGGTCGCCGCCCTGCTGCTCGACGGCGAGGCGCGGCTGGAGGATCTGGCGTTTGAGGGCGACTCCTATGGCGCGGTCTCGCTGCGCCACCGGGTCACGATCGCCGGGACCATCGCCGGCAACGCGGCGCTGAAGGCCGGCGGCTCGCCGCTTGGCCCCGTCTCCGCCGGCGGCGATTTCAAGCTCGACGGGCAGGTGCTGACGCTGACCGGCCTGACCGCCTCGGCGCTCGACACCGATATCGCCGGCGACGCGACGATCCGGCTCGACACCCGGCTGGTCGACGGCGCCCTGACGCTGGAGGCCCGCGACCTCGCCGCCTATGAGGCGCTGACGCCCTTCGCCGGGACCGCGCTGGCCACGCTGGGCGCCCCGGACCTGGCGGGGACGCTGTCGGGCGACGTGGCGCTGCGCGTCGAGGACGGCAGGCAGGCGGCGCGCCTGAAGCTTGCCGGCGCCGGCATCGCCGGCTTCGGCGCGCGGCTGCGCCGCCTCGACCTTGCGGGCGACGTGCAGGACGCCTTCGGCGCCGCCTCGGCCTCCGGCGCGGCGCAGATCGCCGGGCTTGATCTGGGCCCGCTCGGCGGCGGCGCGCGGCTCGCGGATCTGGACCTGGACGGATCGCTCGACGATCTCGGCGGCGCCGGGACCGTCAAGGCGCGCATGGCGGCGCGCGGGCTGGAGCTTGGCGAGACCGCGGGCGGCGCCGGCGCGGCGCGGCTCGACCTGCGGCTGACGGCGCGGGATCTGACCGGCGCCCCGGGCGCGACCGTGGAGCTCACCGCCGAGGACCTGGCGCTGGGGGCCCTCGCGGGCAACGGCGCGCTGGCGCGGCTGACCCTGAGCGGCGAGGGCCGCGACCTGCTGGCCAGCCCCGCCGGCGCCCTGCGACTCACCGCCGAGTCGCTGGATTTCGGCGACCTCGCCCCGGGCGGTCGCATCGCGCGGCTGAGCCTTGACGCCACCGGCACGGACCTGACCGGCGCGCCCAGCGTCGTCGCGACCCTCATCGCTGACAACATCGCGCCCGGCGACCTCGCCCCGGGCAAGGGCGTTGCCAAGGCGACCCTCGTCGCAAAAGCGCGCGACCTGATCGCCGCCCCCGCCGGAACCGCCCGCCTGCGGCTCGACGATCTCGACCTCGCAGGGCTGCGCGCCGGGCTGGTCGATCTCGACGCCACGCTGGCGCGGGAGTCCGCCGGCGCCCGCCTCACCGCCAGCCTGAGAGCGCCCGACGCGACGGCCGAGGGGCTGCAGCTGCGCGGCGTGGCGCTCGACGCGGATCTGCGCGACGCGCTGGGCGCGCCGGTGCTCGACGTCACCGCCGGCGCCGCGCGGCTGCGGGCCGGGACGCTCGATCTCACCCGTCTGAAGGCGGCGGTGAAAGGCCCGCTGGAGGCGCTGGTCGCCACCCTGGCGCTCAGCGGCCGGGCCGGCGACGCGCCGGTGTCGGGCACGGCGCGCGCCACCCTGGACGTGAGCGACGCGGACGGCCCGCAAGGCGAAATCACCCGGTTGGACCTGCGCCGCGGCGAGGCGCGCATCGCCCTGCGCGCGCCGCTGACCATCGCCCGCGCGCCCGACGGCACGGCCCTGCGGAACATCGACCTGCGCTTGCCCGGCGGCGGGCTGCGCGGCGAGGTGACCATCCACGATTCCGGGCTGTCGGGCGATCTGCGCCTGCGCCTGCCCGACCTGCCGGCGGCGGCGAAACTGGTGGGCGCCCCCATGCGCAGCGGCGATCTCAGCGCCAGCGCCCGCTTTGACACCCGCCCCGAGACCCCCGGGGCCGACCTGGCGCTCGACCTCACGAAACTGCAATTCGAGGCGGCGCTGTTCGAGGGCGAGTCGCTGGCCCTGGACCTGAAAGCCGCATGGGACGGCGCCAGGCTCACCGCCGGGGGCGCGCTCAGCGGGCCCTTCGGCGATCCGCTGCGGCTCTCCGCCGCCCTGCCGCTCAGGCCCGCCGGCATGGTCCCGGCCCCGCCGCCGGGCGCCAGGCTGGATGCGCGACTGCGCTGGAACGGCGAAATCGGGGCCTTCTGGGGGCTGGTCCCGGCGCCCGACCACGTGCTGAACGGGCGGCTGGATCTGGACGTCGGCGTCAGCGGCCCGCTCGACAACCTGCACCCGGCGGGGCGGGTCAACCTCGCCGACGGGCGCTATGAGAACCTGGAGACCGGGACCATCCTCACCGACCTCACGGTGACCACGCGCATCGACGGGAAGGCCGATCTGGCGCTGGACCTGTCGGCCTCGGACGGCTCCGGGTCGCGGCTGACCGCCAGGGCGGCGCTGTCGGGGGACGCGATCGACGCCGCGCTGCGCGCCGACAACGCCATTCTGGTGCGCCGCGACGACGTGGCCGCCGCGATCAGCGCCGATCTGACGGTGAAGGGGCCGCTGGTTGCGCCCGCCATCGCCGGCGAGGTGGTGATCGAACGCGCCGAGATCCGGCTGATCAACGCCGCCCCGCCCTCGGTCGCCGATCTGGGCGACATCGAAATCAGGGGCGCGCCGCGCGAAAAGGCCAGGCCCGGGCGCGGCGGCGGGCCGACGCTTGATCTGGGGATCCGGGCGCCGGACGAAATATTCGTGCGCGGACGCGGGCTCGACAGCGAATGGATGATGGATCTGCGGGTCAAGGGCGCCGCCGCCGACCCGGCGATCACCGGGCGGATCGAAAAGCGCCGCGGGCGGCTCGATTTCATCGGCCATGACTTCGATCTGGCGACCGGCAAGCTGACCTTCGGCGGCGCCCGGCCCCCGGACCCGGAAATCGACGTGGCGATGGAACTGGAAAACAACGGCATCCTGGGGCGGATCGCGGTGCGCGGCTTCGCCTCTGACCCCGAGATCGCCTTCGAATCCCGCCCCGGCCTGCCCGAGGACGAGGTGCTGCCCCGGCTGCTGTTCAACAATTCGCTGCAATCGCTGAGCGCCGCGCAGGCGGTGCAGATCGCCGCCGGAATCGCCACGCTGATGAGCGGTCAGGAGGGCGTGCTGGGCGGGGTGCGCGCCGCCGCCGGGCTCGACGTGCTCGGCGTGGATCAGCAGGATGGCGAGACCTCGGTGCGGGTCGGCAAGAACGTCGCCGAAGGGGTGTTCGTGGGCGCCAGGCAGCCGGTGAACGGCGGCGGCACGGTGATCGAGGTCGAAGTCGAGATCTTCGACGATTTCATCGTCGACAGCGAAGTGAGCGACGAAAAGGGCGCCACGCTGGGCATCCAGTGGAAGAAGGATTTCTGAGCCGCCCCCGGGCGCAGGCCGGGCATTTGAATCAAATGCCGTTGACCGGATCTCAACCATTCCCGGCTAATGCCTTTGACCGGGACTCGCGCAGGCCGCTTGCCACGCCACTGATTCGGCATGATTCCCGCACCGGGATCCGGTCCTGCCAGGATCGAGAGGTTTTGCGTATGCTAGGTTTCAAGGGATCGGCGCTGCCGATCCGAACGGAGGCGCCCTATGCAGCGCTCGCCGCCGATTTCGGCTGCGAGCTTGCCGTCATCAGGGCGGTCGCCGACGTGGAAAGCCGCGGGGCGGCGTTTCTGCCCGACGGCCGCCCGGTCATCCTGTTCGAACGCCATGTGTTCCGCCGCCTGACCGGCGGCGCCCATGACGCGGCGGCGGACATCTCCGCCGCCCGCCCCGGCGGCTACGGCGCGCCGGGGGCGGCGCAATACGACCGGCTGTCGCGCGCCGCGGCGCTGAACCGCGACGCGGCGCTGAAATCCGCCTCCTGGGGCCGGTTCCAGATCATGGGCTTCAATGCCGAAATGGTCGGTTTTGACGGCGTCGAAAGCTTCGTCAGCGCCATGATGGACAGCGAAAAGGCGCATCTCGACGCCTTCGCCGCCTATGTGCGCGCCGCCGGGCTGGTGGGCTTCCTGCAAAGCCGCGACTGGGCGGGGTTCGCGCGGGGCTATAACGGGCCGGGCTACAAGCGCAACCGCTATGCGGAAAAACTCGACGCGGCCTGGCGCAGGTTCGGCGGCGCGCCGGGCGGGTTCCGGGTGCGCTCCATCGCCGATCTGCAGCGTGCGCTCGACTATCTGGGCGCCCGGCCGGGGCTTGCCGACGGGCTCATGGGCCCGCGCACCCGCGCCGCCATCGAACGTTTCGAAACCCAGTGCCGCCTGCCGGTGAGCGGGGCCGCGAGTCCGTCGCTCAAGCAGGCGGTGCAGGCCGTGTATTTCGCCCTTGCCGGGCCCGACGCCCGCTCGGCGCTTTGAAGGAAAGACCGAAAAATCATGTTTTTACCCCTGATCCTGCCGATCCTCTCCGCCGTCGCGCCCGCATTGCTGGGCCGGCTGCTGGGCAATGACGAAAGCGCCGAGACCGTGGCGCGCACCGTGCGCGGCGTGGTGCGCGAGGTCACCGGCATCGAGATTTCCACCGAGGAGGAACGCGACCAGGCGCTGGCCGCGATCGCCAGCGACGTGGAGCTGAAAGCGGAACTGAAGATCCGTCTCGCCGACATCGCCCTGCGCGAAACCGAGATGCTGCTCGGCGATCGCGCCGACGCCCGTCAGCGCGACGTGAAACTGACCGAGATCACCGGCGAGGTGAATGACCGCGCCACCAAGATGCTGGTTGCGGCCTTTGTCGGCATCACCGTGATCGTGGTCTCGCTGATCGCGCTCAACTACTATTCCGACGCCGCCAACGACCGCTACATCGGCACCATCATCGGCTTTCTCACCGGCATCGGCGGCATGTTCGCGCGCAATATCGGCACCGCCTTCGATTTCGAATTCGGCTCCTCGCGCGGTTCCAAAACCAAGACCGGGCAAATCGCCGACCTGTCCTCGCAGCTCGAAACCATGCGCGCCCGCCCCCATGGCGCGCCGGCGGGCGGCGAGGCGCTCAACCTGTTCCGCGACCGGCTCTCGGCCTCCTAGCCGGGGTTACAGGCGCCAGTCGTCGATGGCCGCGATCTGGTCGTCGTCCAGCCCGAAATGATGGGCGATCTCATGCACCAGAACATGGGCGACGAGGCGGTCAAGCGCCACGTCGCCCCGAAAGATCCACTCATCGAGGATCGCCAGGCGGTAAAGCCAGACCTGATCGGGCTCCACCGCCACGTCGAGCAGGGATTTCCGGGTCAGATCCACGCCCTGATACAGCCCGGTCAGCTCATAGGGATCGCGCAGCCCCAGATCCGCCAGCGCCTCGGGCGTCGCCAGGTCGGCGACGCGGATCAGCAGCCCCGCGCAGGCGGCGCGAAAATTCTCCGGCAGCGCCGCGAAGGCCTCCTGCGCCAGAACCTCGAAATCCGCCAGCGAGGGCGCCGGGCCGCGGATCATCGCCGCGCCGCGGGCAAGGTCCGCGCCGATCCGGGGGCCGGCCTCGCGACCGGTTTCAGGGCCATTTCGCCTCCGGCGGCAGGCTCATCAGCACCGCCTCGGGGTTGTGCCCGGTCTCCAGCCCGAAGCGGGTGCCCCGGTCATAGACCAGGTTGAATTCGGCGTAGCGCCCGCGCCGGATCAGCTGCCATTCGCGCTCGGACTCGGTCCAGCTTTCGCCCATGTGGCGTTCGGTGACCGGCAGGAACGCGTCAAGGAACGCCCGGCCCACATCCTGGGTGAAGGCGAAATCCGCCGCCCAGTCGCCGGTGTTGAGGTCGTCGTAGAACACGCCGCCGACGCCGCGCGGCTCGTTCCAGTGGCGGATCATGAAATATTCGTCGGCCCAGGCCTTGAAGCGCGGATAATAGTCCGGATCGTGGCGGTCGCAGGCGGTTTTCAGCGCGGCGTGGAAAAACGCCGTGTCCTGCGCATCCTCCACCATCGGCGTCAGATCGGCGCCGCCCCCGAACCACCAGGCGCCCGGGGTCCAGAACATGCGGGTGTTCATGTGCACCGCCGGGCATCTGGGCGAGCGCATATGCGCCACCAGGCTGATCCCCGAGGCCCAGAACCGCGGATCCCCGGCCAGCCCCGGGATGTCCTTGCGCGCGCTCAGGGACCGCTGCGCCCGGTCGCCGAGCCGCCCGTGCACGGTGGAGACGTTGACCCCGACCTTCTCGAACACCCGCCCGCCGCGCATCACGCTCATCTCGCCGCCGCCCGCGTCCCCGCCCTTGTCCGCATCGCCTTCGCCCGCGCGCCGGGTCAGCTTGCGCGCGAAGCGTCCGGCGGGCAGGGCGGCGTGGGGGCCGCTGTCCTGCGCGTCCTCGAGCGCCTCGAACGCGGCGCAGATCCGGTCGCGCAGGGTTCGGAACCAGTCGGCGGCGCGGGCTTTCTCGCTGGCGAGCCCGGGGGGCGAATCGCCGGAAAAGCCATCGGGGCGGTCGGTCTGGTCGGATTGGCTCACGCGTGTCTCCCTTGCATCTGCCCGCCTCATATCGGGTTCCTCGCACGGCGCGCAAGCGCGGGCGCGTCGACAGGCGCGATGATTCCATGTATGGGGAGGCTTGCGCGCAAGGCAAACCCCGCGCGCCGCCGCGCCCGCGCCCCAGCACCGATCGCCCCGCCGCGTTTTGCGGCGCCCCCGGCGGTGCGCCCCCGCATAGCCCGAAAGCCCGCAAAGCCGGAAAGCGTCGCAAAGCCGGAAGCCCCCGCAAAGCCGGAAAGCCGGAAAGCGTCGCGCCCCCGGGGTCCGCCCCCGCCCCGCCGATCGCCAAGGACCGCCTCATGCCCCGCCTCCACCCGTTCCGGTTCTTCGAAAACCTCGCGAATCCCTTCGCCGACTACCGGCGCACGACCCCGCCGAACACCTATTTCGCCTTCATGGCCGCGCATCTGAAACCCCTGCGCTGGATCATGGCGGCGGTGATCGCGGCGGGGTTGATGGTGGCGCTGTTCGAAACCGGGCTGATCTACTATTCGGGCCGCATCGTCGACCTGCTGGCCGAGACCGCCGCCGCCCAAGGCCCGAAAGCGATCTGGTCGGCCCACGGGCTGGAATTGCTGGCGCTTGTCGCCTTCATCATGCTGCTGCGCCCGCTGGCCATCACCCTGCAGATGGCGCTGCTGAACCAGTCGCTGGGGGTCAACGCGCTGGCGCTGGTGCGCTGGCGCACGCACCGCCATGTGCTCGGCCAGTCGGTGGGTTTCTTCCAGAACGACTTCGCCGGGCGCATCGCCAACCGCATCGTGCAGACCGCCCCGGCGGTCGAGGACACCGCCTACGGCGCGCTCGAGGCGATCCTCTACTGCGCCGCCTACGTCACCGGCGCCGCCATCGTGCTCGGCCAGACCGACGCGCGGCTGATGATCCCCATCGGCATCTGGCTGTGCCTGTATCTGGCGATCCTCTACGCGCTGGTGCCGCGCATGGGCCGCGCCGCGCAGGAAAATTCCCGCAAGCGCTCGGCGCTCACCGGCAAGATCGTCGACGGCTACGCGAATATCGAAACCGTGAAGCTGTTCGCCCACGCCGCGCGCGAGGAGGATCTCGCCCGCGAGGCCATCGAAGACCTGCGCGAGGCCGACATCCGCATGCTGCGCCTGATGACCTGGATGAGCCTCTGTCTCGCCGTCGCCGGCGGGGTGCTGATCGTCGGCACGGTCGGGGCCGCCGTCTGGCTGTGGAGCGAGGGCGCCGCCACCATCGGCGCGGTGGCCGCGGCGACGGCGCTGACGCTCAGGCTGAATTCGATGATGGGCTGGATCATGTGGGTGACCAGCCAGATGTTTCAGCACGCGGGCACCATCCGCGAGGGCATGGAATCGATCTCCGTCCCCCACGGCATCACCGACGCCCCCGCCGCCCCGGATCTGGCGGTGACGGGCGGCGAGATCCGCTTTGAGGGCGTGCGCCACCGCTACGGGCGCCAGTCGGGCGGGCTCGACGGCGTCGACCTGACCATCCGGGCGGGCGAGCGCGTCGGGCTGATCGGGCGCTCGGGGGCGGGGAAATCGACGCTGGTCAACCTGCTGCTGCGCTTTCACGAACTGGAGCAGGGCGCCATCCTGATCGACGGCCAGTCGGTCGGCGCCGTGACCCAGGACAGCCTGCGCCGCCAGATCGGCATGGTCACCCAGGACACCTCGCTGCTGCACCGCTCGGTGCGCGACAACATCCTCTATGGCCGCCCCGAGGCCAGCGAGGCCCAGATGGCCGCCGCCGCCGCGCGGGTGCATGCCGACGCGTTCATCCCCGATCTCGAGGACCCCCATGGCCGCACCGGCTACGACGCCCATGTGGGCGAGCGCGGCGTCAAGCTGTCGGGCGGCCAGCGCCAGCGGGTGGCGCTGGCCCGCGTGGTGCTGAAGGACGCGCCGATCCTGGTGCTGGACGAGGCCACCTCGGCGCTCGACAGCGAGGTCGAGGCGGCGATTCAGGAGGCCCTCTACGGGCTGATGGAGGGCAAGACGGTGATCGCCATCGCCCACCGCCTTTCCACCATCGCCCGCATGGATCGCATCGTGGTGCTCGACGCGGGCCGGGTGGCCGAAACCGGAACCCATGCCGAACTGCTGGCCCGCAAGGGACTCTACGCCAGCTTCTGGAACCGCCAGTCAGGCGGCTTTATCGGCGTCGAGGCGGCGGAGTAGTCATCCGCCGGGCCGCGCCCGGGGCCGGATCGCCCACCGGCTTTTCGCGACCGACCGCGGGCGCGCCCCGGAGCCTGCCTCGTTGCAAAGCCGCCCGGTTTTGCGGCAGGATCATCGGGGCGCATGGGGGAGAACGAAAAGCATGCCGGATATCGACGTAGGCGGCTGCCGCATCCATTTCGAGGATTCAGCCGAGGAGTCCGGCAAAGGCGGAGGCAAGGACGGGCGCGAAGACAAAAGCCTTCCGCTCCTGCTCAATCACAGCTTTCTCTGCTCCGGCGACATGTGGCGCGCGCAGGCCGACGCCCTGTCGCGCGACCGCCGGGTGATACGGGTCGATCTGCGCGGGCACGGCCGCTCGGGTCACGCCACGCGAGCGATGCGGATCGGCGATCTGGTCGAGGATTCGCTGGCGGTGCTCGACGCGCTCGGCATCGACGCGGCGGTCTGGGGCGGGCTGTCGATCGGCGGCATGATCGCGCAGCACGCGGCGCTGGGGAGTCCCGACCGGGTGCGCGGGCTGGTGCTCGCCAACACCACCGCCGAGGCGCAGGATGTCCTCGGGCGCATGCGGTACAAGGTTCTGGGGCTGATCGCCTCGGCCATCGGCTTCAAGCCGCTGCTGCCCCAGATCCGTCCGCTGATGTTCGGCAGGACCGCGTTGCGCGACCAGCCCGAGCTGGCGGCGCGGTGGTCGCGTTCGACCGCCGAGCTTCACGTGCCCTCGGTGCGCAACATTCTCGTCGGGCTCAACGGGCGCGAGGGCGTGCTGGACCGGTTGCCCGACATCCGCGTCCCGGCGCTGGTGATCACCGGCGACGAGGATCTGGCGCTGGCGCCCGCAGAGTCCGAACGCATCGCCGCCGCCCTGCCGGATTCGCGGCTGGCAACGCTTCCGGGCGTCGGGCATCTGTCGGCGCTGGAGGCGCCCGGGCGGGTGACCGCGGCGATGCGCGAATTTCTCGACGGGCTTGACGCGGCCCAATCCGCCCCCTCGCGCTCATAGCCGCGCTAACTGTTTTATCGTTATATGTCAATGTCATGAAAGCTGATCACGCGTGAGCAGCTTCACCGCCAGCCGCACCCGTAGCCCCCGCCGCCCCGCCTGACGCAATGTCCCGCTTGCGATTCCGCCGGCGCTTGGCGACACTTCGGCCATGACCCAGCGCCTCGCCGACCCCGCCCCAGCCGCCCGCCCTCCGGCGATCGACCTCGCGATCGAGATCCTCGCGGCCAGGACCCCCGCTTCGCCGATCTGCGGCCCGGCTGAGCGGCGCCGCTGGAGATCCTCGGCCCGCTGGTGATCGTCGGCATCGCGCTGGTGGCGGCGCTGGTGGCCCTGCTCGGCCTGTCGCGCCCGCTGCGTTTCGACAGCGCCGCCGAGGCCGCGCGCGCCTATCTCCACGACTGGCCCGAGGACGCGGCCGCGCTGGCGCAGGCGCGGGTGATCCTTTCCGATGACGGCGCCGGGGCGCTGATCGCGCTGCCCGACGCGCTCGGGGTGGTGACGGCGCTTGGCGACGGGGCGGTCACCCGCCGCTTTGCGCCGGGCGAGGCGCGCGCCCGCGCCGATGCCGGCGGCGTGGCGATCATCACCGGCGAAATCGGCGCCCCGCGCCTGAGGCTCGCCTTCGCGCAGGCGCTGGCCGCGACGGGGCGGCGCGCCGAGGCCCTGGCCGCGATCCGCCGCATGGGCGCGCTGGCCGAGCCGTGATCCCCACGCCCGCCCCCACGCCCGCCCCCGAACCCGCCCCCGAAAGGCCCCGGCCATGGACGATCTGAGCTATCCCGACATCGTCAAGCTGGCGGCGCCGGTCTTCATCCTCGCCATGCTCGCCGAACTGCTGATGGTGCGCTTCCGCGGCGCCCGCGGCAGGTTCGAGACCCGCGACACGCTCACCTCGCCGCTCATGGGCGCGGGCAATGTCGTGGCGGGGATTCTGCTCGGCTTCGTCGCCTATGGGGTCTTTCACTGGCTCTGGCAGTTCCGGCTCTGGGATCTGGGATCGGCCTGGTGGGCGGTGGCGCTGTGCTTCGTGCTCGATGACCTGCGCTACTACTGGCATCACCGCATCGCCCACACCTGCCGCTGGGTCTGGGCCGAACACGTGAACCACCATTCCTCGCAGCATTACAACCTGTCCACGGCGCTGCGCCAAAGCTGGACAGGGCTGTTCACCGGCATGATGATCCTGCGCGCGCCGCTGATCCTGCTGGGGTTTCATCCGGCCATCGTGCTGCTGAGCGGCGGCGTCAACCTGCTCTACCAGTTCTGGATCCACACCGAGACCATCGACCGCATGCCCCGCTGGTTCGAAGCGATCATGAACACGCCAAGCCACCACCGCGTGCATCACGGCCGCAACCCGCGCTATCTGGACGCCAACTACGCCGGCACGCTGATCGTCTGGGACCGGATTTTCGGCACCTTCGTGCCTGAACAGCGGGAGGATCCGCCGGAATACGGGCTGGTGCGCAACCTCGCCACCTTCAACCCGCTGCGCGTGGCGTTCCACGAATGGGCGGCGCTGTTTCGCGACGTGGCCGCGCCGGGGCTGACGCTGCGCCAGCGGCGCGCCTACGCTTTCGCGCCGCCGGGCTGGAGCCATGACGGCAGCCGCGAGACCTCGGCCCAGATCAAGGCCGGCTACGCCCGCCGCCACCCCGAGGCGAAGGATGCGCCGGGGATCAGGGGCGCCTGACTCATCGCCGGCCGGGCCGCGCGGCGAGCTGGCGCATCGCCTCGGCCAGGGCGATGCCCGCCGCCATGGCGACGTTGAGGCTGCGCCCGCCGCCGGGCATGGGAATGCGTATCCGCGCATCGGCGGCGTCGCGGACCTCCGCCGGGACCCCGGCGCTTTCGCGGCCCATGAGAATCACGTCCCCCGGGGCGAATCGATGCGACCAGAGCGGCGTCGCGGCGGCGGTGCTGAGCAGGATCAACCGCCCGGCGCCGCCCATCGCCCCGCCCCGCCCATCGCCCCGCCCATCGCCCCGCGCCGCCTGAAACGCCCCCCAGCCGTCCCAGCGGGTGATCCGCGCCGCCTGGGCGTAATCCATCGCCGCCCGGCGCAGGGTCTTCAGCGCCAGCGGAAAGCCGCAGGGCTCGATCACGTCGAGCGCAACCCCGAAGCAGGCGCTCAATCTTATCATCGCCCCGAGGTTGGGCGCGATATCGGGCTGATAGGCGGCGAGCCGCAGCCCCCCGGCTGGCGGCGGCGGCGGATCGGCGGCGGAAATCGGGGGGAGCGGCGTGGGCATCGGGGCCTCCGGGGCGGAACTGTGGAAAAAGTCAGACGCGGTAAATTGACCATAAGGGGTTTGCGTCGCAGTGTTTGCTGGACCATGAAGGATTTGCGGGCTATTGGCTCGCCTCAGGACCGGTTTCGCGCGGCGCGCTCGCCGCCGCCGCGCCGTGAGATGATCGAAGGCCCCGCCCAGGGCGAACGCAAGGGGGAAAGCAAACGTGTCCCACACAGCAGACGACGACGAACCGACCCGTCGCGACTTTCTGTATATTGCGACCGGCGCCACGGGCGTCGTCGCCGTCGGCGCGGCGGTCTGGCCGCTGATCGACCAGATGAACCCGAGCGCCGACGTGCTGGCGCAGTCCACGACCGAGGTCGACGTCTCCGAAGTCGAGACCGGCACCGAGATCACCGTGACCTGGCAGGGCAAGCCGGTGTTCATCCGCCGCCGCACCGAAGCGGACATCGCCCTGTCGCGCGACACCCCGCTGGAGGATCTCAAGGATCCGATCGCGCGCAACGCCAACATCGCCGAGGACGCGCCCGCCACCGACGAGGACCGCGCCATGGACGATTCCGGCGAATGGCTGGTGATGGTCGGCATCTGCACCCATCTGGGCTGCGTGCCGCTGGGCGGCGGGGTCGGCGACTACAAGGGCTGGTTCTGCCCCTGCCACGGATCGCATTACGACACGGCGGGGCGCATCCGCAAAGGACCGGCCCCGCGCAATCTGGACATCCCCCCGACCAAGTTCCTGTCCGACACCGTCATCAAGCTGGGCTGAGGAGAACCACATGTCAGGCATTCCCCACAACCAGTACGAGCCCAAGACCGGCATCGAGAAATGGATCCATGTCCGTTTGCCGATCGTCGAGCTGATCTACAACACGCTGATGATCCCCACCCCCAAGAACCTCAACTGGATGTGGATCTGGGGCGTGGTGCTGGCCTTCTGCCTGGTGCTGCAGATCGCCACCGGCATCGTGCTGGCCATGCATTACACGCCGCAGTCGGACCTGGCCTTCGCCTCGGTCGAGCACATCATGCGCAACGTGAACGGCGGCTGGCTGCTGCGCTACGCGCATATGAACGGCGGTTCGCTGTTCTTCATCGCGGTCTACGCGCATATCTTCCGGGGCCTGTATTACGGCTCCTACAAGGCCCCGCGCGAGATCACCTGGATCATCGGCATGCTGATCTATCTGGCGATGATGGCCACCGCCTTCATGGGCTATGTGCTGCCCTGGGGGCAGATGTCCTTCTGGGGCGCGACGGTCATCACCAATCTGTTCAGCGCGCTGCCCTTCGTGGGCGATCCGATCGTGACCTGGCTCTGGGGCGGGTTCTCGGTGGACAACCCGACGCTGAACCGGTTCTTCTCGCTGCATTTCCTGCTGCCCTTCGTGATCGCGGCGCTGGTGATCGTGCATATCTGGGCCTTCCACCACACCGGCAACAACAACCCCGCCGGGGTCGAGGTGCGCCGCGGATCGAAGGCCGAGGCCGACCGGGACACGCTGCCCTTCTGGCCGTATTTCGTCATCAAGGACGTGTTCGCGCTGGCGGTGGTGCTGCTGGGCTTCGTCGTGGTGCTGTTCTTCATGCCCAACTATCTGGGCCACCCCGACAACTACATCGAGGCCAACCCGCTGGTCACCCCGGCGCATATCGTGCCCGAATGGTTCTTCCTGCCCTTCTATGCGATCCTGCGCTCGATCACCTTCGACGTGTGGTTCATCAGTTCCAAGCTGGGCGGCGTGATCGCCATGTTCGGGTCGATCATCGTCATGGCGCTGGTGCCCTGGCTTGACACCTCGCGGGTGCGCTCGGGCCGTTACCGGCCGCGCTTCAAGTGGTGGTTCTGGCTGCTGGTGCTGGATTTCTTCGTGCTGATGTGGTGCGGCGGCATGCCGCCCGAGGAACCCTATGTCACCATCTCGCAGGTCGCCACCGCCTACTGGTTCCTGTATTTCCTGGTGATCCTGCCGGTTCTGGGCCTCACCGAGAAGCCGCTGCCGCCGCCCGCCACAATCGAGGAGGATTTCGACGCCGCGCTGGCGAAGAAATACGGCGACGCCCCGGCGGTCGCATCCGCGACCCCGGCCGAATGACGCGGCGCGAAGGAGACATCAAGATGAGCATCAAACCGATCCTCGCGGCGGGTTTCGCAATCCTTCTCGCCGCCCCGGCGTCGAACCCGGCCTTCGCCAGCGAAGGCGAGGGCCATATCACCGACGTGTCCTATTCCTTCGAGGGCCCGTTCGGCGTCTATGACGAAGCGCAGCTGCAGCGCGGCCTGCAGGTCTATGTCGAGGTCTGCTCGTCCTGCCACGGCCTGAAATACGTCGCCTTCCGCAGCTTGGGCGAGGAAGGCGGGCCGGGCTATGACGAGGAGCAGGTGAAGGCGATCGCCGCGCTGTTCGAGGTGCCCGACACCTCCAAGGACGCGGAGCCGGGCGACACCCGCACGGCCAAGCCTTTCGACAAGTTCCCGGAGAACACCGGGGCGGGGGCGCCGGATCTCAGCCTGATGGCCAAGGCCCGCGCCGGGTTCCACGGCCCCTACGGCTCCGGCATCAACCAGTTGCTGCGCGGCATCGGCGGGCCGGAATACATCTACTCGCTCCTCGAAGGCTTCAACGGCGAGGAAAAGGAAATGGCGGGCTCCACGCTCTACGGGAACGACATTTTCCCGGGGGGCTGGATTTCCATGTCGCCGCCGCTGGAGGAGGACGCGGTGGAATACGCCGACGGCACCCCGGCGACGGTGGAGCAGATGGCCGAGGACGTGTCGGCCTTCCTGATGTGGGCCGCCGAGCCGAAGATGGCCGAGCGCAAGGCGGCGGGCGCGCGCAACTTCCTGTTCATGGGGTTGTTCGCGGTGCTGCTTTACCTCACCAACAAGAAGCTGTGGAAACCGGTCAAGAAGCGCAACGCCTGACCGCAAGGACCGGGGTTTCCCGATCAATCGCCCGCCGGACCCAAGGTTCGGCGGGTTTTTTTGTCGTTTGACGCCATGGGCGTCAGTTGAGGCGGCGTTTCGATATGATTGATTGTTGGCGGCATGGCGAAATTGGAAAACAATCGCCAAATTGCGGGCGAAACAAAAATTCTTGTCACGAGGCTGTGCATTTTGTTGGTTTGAATTGGACAGATGACGGTCCCATGTATTTGACAGGCGCCGATCAAGTGCGCCGGGCGACCCGAAGACTCCGGAACCGGGGACATCCCCGATGGCGCGGACGCGGCCTCGTCGCCAGCCTGTGCGTCCTCGCGGCAGACACAGGAGGCTATCATGTTCAAGCGATTGTTGGCGGCCGCTCTGGTGTTCGGCGTGGCCGCGCTCGCCCCGCCGTCGGCAACGGCGGGCGACGGCGCCCGGCCCGGCGCCCCCGCGCCCGGCGCAGGGGTGTTCTGCGCCGCGCGCACGACCCTGGTCGAGGCGCTGACCGGGCGCTACGGCGAAGCGCCGCTGGGCGTCGGGCTTCAGGGCGCGAGCGGGCTGGTGGAGATCTGGACCTCGCGCGCCAGCGGCAGCTGGACCCTGCTGCTGACCCGGCCCAACGGCATGTCCTGCGTGCTCGGCTCCGGCGTCAACTGGCAGACGCTGAACGCCGGCGGACCCGAATCCGCCGGCGACCCGGCCTGACGCGCCGACGCGCCGGCCAGCCCCGGCTGGGCGGGATCAGCTCTCGCCCAGCCAGTCGCGCAGCGCGCGCGGCGGGTCGGCGAACAGCGCCGTCGCGTCGCGCGCCGGGCCGAAGCGTCCGTCGGCGACCACCACGGCAAGATCCGCGGCGCGGGCCTCGTCCGGGTCATGGGTGACCAGAACCACCGTCACCCCGCTGCGGGCGCGCAGGTCGTTGACCAGGCCCATCATCTCGCGCCGCATGCCCGGGCCGAGCGCGGCGAAGGGTTCGTCGAGCAGCAGCACGGGCCGGTCGCGCAGCAGCGCGCGGGCCAGCGCCACCCGCTGGCGCTGCCCGCCTGACAGCTGCGCGGGCAGGCGGGCGCCCAGCCCCGCCAGGCCCACGGCGTCCATTGCCGCCTCGGCGCGACGGCGGGTGTCGGGAGGCGGGCGCAGCGCGGCGCTGGCCCCGAGCGCCACATTGGCCAGCGCGCTCAGATGCGGAAACAGGTTGTGGTCCTGAAACAGCATGGACACCGGGCGCGCGGCGGGGGGCAGGGCGGCCACGTCGCGCCCCTCGATGCGCAGCGCGCCGCGCATGGCCACGAATCCGGCGATGGCCGACAGCACCGTGGTCTTGCCCCCGCCCGACGGCCCGATCAGGGCGCAGAGCGCCCCGCGCGGCGCGACGAACCCGCCGCCGAGCGAAAAATCATCGTACTCGATGCGGATGTCCTCCAGCGCCAGCGCAATGTCAGTCATGGCCGCGTCCCAACCGATCGAATGTCAGAAACAATGCGAAACTCAGCGCCAGCAGCAGCAGCGAGGCCCCCGCCGCCGCTTCCCAGCGATACCCCGCCATCAGCCGTTGCGCCAGCAGCGGCAGGGTGGGCCCGTCCGCCGGGGCGAACAGCGCGATCACCCCGAGGTCGCCGGCCGACAGCGCCGCCGCCAGCCCCGCCGCGAAGCCCGCCGGGCGGCGCAGCAGCGGCCAGACCGCGATGCGCAACCGGGCCGCGCCCGTCAGGCCAAGCTGATCGGCCAGCGCGCCGTAATCGTCGCGCGCCCGGCGCAGGGCCGGCAGCGTCAGCCGCAGCGCGTAGGGCAGGGCCATGACGCCGTTGATCAGCGCGGTGATCGGCAGCGCCAGCGCGAAAGGGTTGGTCACCGGGCGCAGGGTCAGAAACAGCCCCATGCCGATGACGAAGGGCGGCGCGGCCAGCGCCGCCAGCCCCGCCGCCTCGACCATGCGCGCCAGCACGGGGCGGCGGTCGAGCCGCAGGATCAGCCCGGCCAGCGCCCCGGTCAGCGCCATGCAGATCGCGCTCGAGGTCAGCGCCACGCCGAGCGAGCGCGCCGCCGCCGGCCAGACCTGCGCCGGCATCTCCAGCAGCCCCGGAACCCCGCGCCAGACCACCGCCAGCATCGGCGCGCCGAGGAAGCCGGCGGCGAGCAGCAGCGCGCCCAGGTCCAGCGCCCGCGCGCCGCGCCCGGTCCCGTCGCGCCGCAGCGGCGGGGCGCCGAGGCCCGGGCCGCTGAGCGCCGGCGCCGCCAGCGACAGCGCCGCGACGCTGAGCGCGATCGACAGCCCCAGTTGCAGCAGCGCCAGCAACGCCGCGTGGGAAAGGTCGAAATCGAAGCGCAGCGCCTGATAGATCGCCAGCTCCAGCGTGGTGGCGCGCGGCCCGCCGCCCAGCGTCAGCGCCACCGCGAAGCTGGTGGCGCAGATCAGGAAGATCAGCGCGAAGGCGCCGGGGCCGGTCTCGCGCAGCATCGGCCAGTCGAGCCGCATGAACAGCGGGCGCCCCTCCAGCCCCAGCTGTTCGGCGAGCCGCCAGTGTTCGGCCGGGATCGCCGCGTAGCCCTGCAGAAAGATCCGCGTCGCCAATGGCAGGTTGAAGAACACATGCGCCAGCAGCACGCCGGGCATGCCGTAGATGTCGAGCCGCCCCAGCCCCAGCGCCTGCATGGCCTCGGACAGCGGCCCGGACCGCCCCCAGACCGCGACGATCCCGAGGATCGCCACGATCACCGGCAGCAGGAACGGCGCGCCCAGCAGCGCCACCGCCGCGCGGCGCCCGAAGAACCGCCGCCGCGCCAGCGCGCGCGCCAGCGGCGCGGCGCACCCCACCGACAGCAGCGCCGACAGCGCCGCCTGCGTGGCGGTGAATTGCAGCGCCCGCCAGTCGGCCGGGCCGAGCGCCGCGCGATCCTCGGCGCCCTGCGCCAGCATCAGCCCCGCCGAGCCGAGACTGAGCGCCAGCAGCAGCGCCAGCGCCGCCCAGCCGGCCAGCAGGGCCGGGGCGGCGCGCCTGCTATCGGCTGAGCGCGTCAAGCCATTCCGCCAGCGCCGCGTCGCGCACCGCCTTGGCCTGTTCCGGCGGGACCATCAGGGTCTTGGCGGGGGCGATCAGCGTCTTGAACCCGTCGGGCAGCCCGGCCGCCGGGGTGACGGCGGGATACATCCAGTTGGTGGTGGGGATCGCGGCCTGGAACGCCTCGCCCTGCATGAAGCGCAGGAAGGCGTCGGCGAGGTCCGGCTGATCGGTCCCCGCCAGCTTGCCCGCCACCTCGATCTGCAGGTAGTGGCCCTCGGCGAAGGCGGCGGCCTTCTTGGTGGGATCGTTCTCGGCGATCAGGTGATAGGCGGGCGAGGTGGTGTAGCTCAGCACCATGTCGGCCTCGCCTTCGAGGAACATGCCATAGGCCTCGGACCAGCCTTTCGTCACCGTGACGATGCGCGGCGCGAGCTTTCGCCAGTACTCGCCAGCCCGATCGCCATAGACGGTCTTGACCCAGAGCAGCAGCCCAAGGCCGGGCGTCGAGGTGCGCGGGTCCTCGATGACGATCTCCAGATCCTCGGGCGCGTTCAGCAGGGCGTCGAAGCTGTCGGGCGGGTTGGCGAGCCGGGTCTCGTCATAGACGAAGGCGAACCAGCCCCAGTCATAGGGCAGGAACAGCTTGTCCGCGTAGCCCCCCGGCACGTCGTTGGCGGCCGTGACCCCGTGGGGCGCGAACAGCCCGGTCGCGGCGGCGTCGGCGGTCAGGTTGGCGTCCAGCCCCAGCGCGATGTCGGCGTCGGTGGCTGCGCCCTCCAGCTTCAGGCGCCCCAGCAGCGCCGCGCCGTCGCCCGCGGCGACGAATCGCAGATCGCAGGCGCAGGTTTCCTCGAACGCCGTTTCCACCGCCGGGCCGGGGCCCCAGTCGGAGACGAAGCTGTCATAGGTGTAGATGGTGAGCACGGGCTTTTCTTCGGCGAAGGCCGAAATTCGGGCCAGGGCTGCGCTGGCGAAAGCGCAAATGGCCGCAGCACGCAGAAGGGTGTGGTTCAAGAGATCCTCCATTCGCTGCGGCGCAGGAACGAAGGTTGTGGGGCGGGTGTCGAGCCGCCAGTGACCTTTCCTACGCCGGCATGATCCGGTTCAGGTGCAACGGGTTCGCGCGCGGCGCATCTCAGCCTCTGATCAGGCTCCCCGAGGTGATGCGCAGCCTAGCGGCGGATTCGGAAAACGCAAGGGCGCGGGGCGCGCGGGGTCTGTTGCGCGGGCGCGAAAGGCTTTAAGGATGCGCGCGTCAGCCAGCGGCCGGAGGGGCGAGCGATGTCGATCAACAGTTTTGGGCGCCTGTTTCGGGTCTCTACCTGGGGCGAGAGCCACGGCCCGGCGCTGGGCGCCATGGTGGATGGCTGCCCGCCGGGCGTGGCGCTGGAGGCGGATGCGATCCAGCGCTGGCTCGACCGGCGCAAGCCCGGGCAGAACCGCTACACCACCCAGCGGCGCGAGGCGGACGCGGTGAAGATCATGTCCGGGGTGTTCGAGGGGCGGACCACCGGCACGCCGATCCAGCTGATGATCGAGAACACCGACCAGCGGTCCAGGGACTATGCCGAGATCGCCGAAAAATTCCGCCCCGGGCACGCGGATCTGGCCTATTGGCAAAAATACGGCATTCGCGATTATCGCGGCGGCGGGCGGTCCTCGGCGCGCGAAACCGCCGCGAGAGTGGCCGCGGGCGGCGTGGCGCGGGCGGTTCTGGGGGATCTGGCCCCGGATCTGGTCATTCGCGCCTGCATGGTGCAGATGGGCGCGCGGCGCATCGATCGGGCGCGGTTCGACTGGGCGGAGGTTGCCAGGAATCCGTTCTGGTCGCCGGATGCGGCGGCGGCCGCCGACTGGGCCGCGTATCTCGACGACCTGCGCAAATCGGGCAATTCGGCGGGGGCGGTGATCGAGGTGGCGGCCTCGGGCGTGCCGGCGGGGATCGGCGCGCCGGTCTATGGCAAGCTCGACGCCGATCTGGCGGCGGCGATGATGTCGATCAACGCGGTCAAGGGGGTGGAGATCGGCGCCGGGATGGGGGCGGCGGAACTGACCGGCGAGCAGAACGCCGACGAGATTCATCCGGGCAATTCCGGCGCGCAGGGCGGGGTGCGCTATTCCTCGAACCACGCGGGCGGGGTGCTGGGCGGCATTTCCACCGGGCAGGACGTGGTGGTGCGGTTCGCGGTCAAGCCGACCTCGTCGATCCTGAAGCCGCGCGCCACGGTCACCCGAAGCGGCGAGGCGACGACGATCATCACCAGAGGCCGCCACGATCCCTGCGTCGGCATCCGCGCGGCCCCGGTGGGCGAGGCGATGATGGCCTGCGTGCTGCTGGATCACATCCTGCTGCATCGCGGCCAGATCGGCGGCGCGGTGGGCGAGACGCGGGGTGGATTGGGCTGAAACCCGGCCGCGCTCCGATCCCGGAAGTCGTCCCCACCCGCCCGCCCTCCGCCTTCCGGAACCGCAGCGCGACCGGGTTTCAGCGGGTTTCAGCGCCGCGAGAAGGCGGCCGCGATCTCCACATGGGGCGACCAGAGGAACTGGTCCACCGGCTGCACCCAGTCGAGCGCGAAGCCGCCGTCGATCAGGATGCGGGCGTCGCGCGCGAAGCTGGCCGGATCGCAGCTTATGGCGGCGATGCGCGGCAGCGCGGATTTCGCCACTTCGGCCATCTGCGCCGCGGCGCCGGCCCGGGGCGGGTCGATGATCGCGGCGTCGTATTTGCGCATTTCATCGGGCAGCAGCGGGCGGCGGAACAGGTCGCGGGCTTCGCAGCGCAGGGTTTTCAGGGCGCCGCCCGCCGCGCGCCAGCCGGCGTCGAGCGCCGCCAGCGCCGCCGCGTCGTTTTCCACCGCCAGGATTTCCGCCCGACGCGCCAGCGGCAGGGCGAAGGTCCCGCAGCCCGCGAACAGGTCGATGACGCGGGCGGCGTCGCCGATGGTTTCGCGGATGGCGGCGCGCAGGGCGGCCTCGCCCTGCGGGGTCGCCTGCAGGAAGCCCCCGGGCGGCGGAACCGCCTTCACGCCGTCGAAATCCTGCGCCGGAGGGTGGGCGAGGGCGATGGTCTCGCCGTCCCAGCTCAGCCGTGCGAATCCCGCCTGCGCCGCCAGCGCGCCGAGCTGCGCGCGGGCCGGGCCGTCCAGCGGCCTGGCGTCGCGCATGTGCACGTCGAGCCCGGATGGCGAGGCGGTGACCGCGATTTTCACCTCGCCCTTGCGCGAGGCGGCGAAGGGGATCAGCGCCGCCAACTGACCGCGCGCGGCGAGGATCCGGGGGTCGAGCAGCGGGCAGTCGTCGATCTCGACGATCCGCGCATCGGCGCGGGCGTGAAATCCCAGCGTCACGGTTTTCCTGGTGCGCCGCCCTGAAAACGTCGCGCGGCGGCGGGAGCGCGGCGGCGAGGTGACGGTGGCGCGAATGTCGGCGGCGAGACCGCGCGCGGCCAGCGCCTCGGCGATGCGGTCGCGTTTCCAGTCGGCGAGGAAAGCGTCGGAGGCGTGTTGCAGCGCGCAGCCGCCGCATTCGGCGAAATGCGCGCAGCGCGGGGCGGCGCGATCCGGCGAGGCGCGCAGGATCCTGGGCGCGGCGATGCGGTTGTCGATGACCTTTCCGGCGACGCGCTCGCCGGGCAGGGCGAAGGCGACGAAGACGCCGCCGGCGGCGACGCCGTCGCCGCGATGGCCCAGTTTCTCGATGTCCATGCTGATGTCGATATCGTTCATGATGCCCAGCCGATCGCCCGTTGCGCCGCGATCGGGCGCGTCGCCCCGATGCGCGGGTTTCAGGCTACATGGCTGACGCCAGGGCCGGAGTCACGCCCAAAGGCGGCGCCTGCGCCTCGCCGGGTCGGGCCCGGCCGGACAAATGGTCAGAAAGGTTCGGCGTTGCAGGCCAGCAGCGCCGAGCGGCCGCTGCGCAGCAGGCGATGGGCGACGGCGCGCCCGCCCACATGGTCGTGATCGCGGCAGCAGCCGAGCAGCGCGCGGGCCTGCGCGGACACCGCGCTCATGCCGATCTGCCCTGGCAGGCTCACCAGATCATGGGCCATCTTGCGGATCTTGCCCCAGTCCTCATCGACCAGCGCGGTTTCCAGCGTGGCGAGCCGCTCCGTGGTCTGCAGGATCGCGTCCTCGACGATTTCCCGGCACAGATGCGCGCCCAGCGCCTGTTCCAGCGCCTCCAGCGCATCGAGGTCCAGCGCGGCTTCGCGCATGACCGGTTTCAGTTGAACGACGCTTGCCGCCATGTCCCGTCCCATCTTTCCACCCGCCGCCGGACCCCGGCGACGCGCATCCACCCTGAATTTCGATCAACAATCAACACAACCGGGCGGCGGCGACGGGCTTTCCGCCCCAGCTCCGCGCCCGGGCGCGTTTCAGCACCCGGAGAGCAGGATGGAAGCCATAGATGAACGCAGGGTTAGCGGCTCAGGCGAAAATCGCGCGAATTTCACCGGTTACGATGTCGCGGCGATTGCGCTGGGGCGGGTTCAGGCGTTCGCGAATCGCCGGATGCGCCGGATCGGCGACGCCCAGCCGCGCCAGAATCGCCGCCATGGCGCATTCCGAGGCGCGCGTGGCCCCGTCGTCGATCTTCAGCGCCACGCCGAGGCCAAGCTCCGGCAGGATCGCGACGAACACGCCTTCGGCGCCGGTCTTGACCACGGCGCGCACCCGCCCGGCCCCGTTGATCGCGCGCATCAGGCCGGTGCAGGCGCGCCCCTCGCCGGCGACCAGATCGGGATGCGCGGCCATGGCGGCGACCAGCCGCGCGGCGGCGTCGGCGCGGGCGCCGGTCAGGGCCTCAGCCGGGCTGGCCATGCGCGCCATGGCGCTGGCGAGCCCCGCGAGGCTGGCGGCGAAATTCGGCGCCGAGCAGCCGTCGATCGCGTGGCCCAGCGCCGGGTCGTCGCCGGTCATCGCGTAGAAGGCGTCGCGCACGGCGCGCTGCACCGCGTGGTCGGGGTCGATGTATTCGCCGCCGCCGCCAAGCGCCTTGCCAAGCGTCAGGAACCCCGCATGCTTGCCCGAGCAGTTGTTGTGGATCTGGGTCTCGGCCTTGCCCGCCGCGCGCAGCGCCGCCTGCGCCGGGCGGTCCTTCGGGATCTGGCGCCCGCAGCGCAGGTCGGGCTCGCCGAGATCGAGCCCGGCGAGCCAGCGCGCCACGCGGTCGGTGTGAATCGCGGCCCCGTTATGGGAGGCGCAGGCCAGCGCCAGCTGTTCGGGGCCCAGGGCGAAGCGATTCGCCGCGCCGCTTTCCACCAGCGGCAGCGCCTGCAGCATCTTGCAGGAGGAGCGGGGCAGGATGACCCGCGCGGGGTCGCCCCAGGCCTCGACGATCTCGCCATTGGCGCGGCAGATCACGGCGGCGCCGCGATGCACGCATTCCTGCAGGTCGCCGCGCAGGATTTCGACGAGAATTCGGCGACGGGTCGCGGGACGGCTGACGGGGGGCGGCGGCGGTCATGGGCGGGGCTCCTGCCTTGGGGCGCTGACCGGCGGCGGGCCGGGTCGCAGGTCAGACTTGGTCCCGCCGCGGCGGCGCGTTGTCAAGCCCGCGTCGCCCAGTCCTTATGGCAGTCCTTATGGCAGTCCGTATGGCAGTCCCCATGACGGTCCGCACGGCAATCCGCACGGCAGTCCGGCCGGCCGCGGCGGGGGCCGGAACGGGGGTTGGAACGGAGCCGCGACGGCCCGGTTGAGGCGCGGTTGCGCGAATCCCGCCCTAAGGGGTGGCGCAGTCGCGTGAATTCAGACTAGATTATGCGCAACGCGCAACAGGCAAGAGACGCGACGGCGCGCGGGGGCCGGATCCGCATGGATCCGGACCGATGCGCGCCGGGACAAAAGACGATGAGGCGAAAATGAGAGCAATAACGACGCGCATATCCATGCTCGCCGCCGCGGCGGCGGTCGGCGCGCTGCTCGCCGGCCCGGCGGCGGCGCAGCAGACGGCCAACCGGGTGGACGCGAAACAGGACTGGTCGGTGTTCACCGCCGAGGATGACGGCAAGGTGTGCTGGATCGTCACCCAGCCGTCGCGATCCCGGGCCACGCGGGCGGGCAAGCCGGTGAAGGTGAAGCGGGGCGACATCTACCTGATCGTCTCGGTGCGCCCCACCAAGGGCGTGGCCAACGAGGTCTCCATGAGTTCGGGCTACCCGTTCAAGAAGGGCTCCACCGTCACCGCCAAGGTTGGCAAGTCGACCTTCAAGATGTTCACGGAAGGCGAGGGCGCGTGGCTGGCCTCGAGCGACGTGGACGCGAAGATGGTCGCGGCGATGATCAAGGGCAGCGCGGCGGTGCTGAGCGGCGTTTCCGGGCGCGGGACCAAGACCACCGACACGTTCTCGCTGCGCGGCTTCACGGCGGCGCTCAAGGCGGCGAAGGCGCTTTGCAGGTAGCGGTTCGCCGCTGACCGTCCCGGCCGGGCTGGCCGCCGGCCCGGTTTTCCGGGGTCGGGGCCGCTTGGCCTGTCGGCGCCGCTCTGCTATAGAAACACGCGAAACCGCGCCGCCCGCGCCCCCCGAAACGGGGGCGGCCAGGGGGCGACGCCCGACGATTTCTGTGCGACCGCCCGCTTTCAGGCGCCCCGAGACGCGTTGCCCGTGACGCGGACGCCCCGTGACGCGGCGCTCTGGGCGCCTGAACGCGTCGGGCGCGCCGCCTCGGAGACTGCACGCCATGACCGCCACGCTTCAGAACGCCGACGCGCCCCTGCCCGACGCCCCGAAACCAGGGTCGAATCGAGGATCAGATCCAGGGGCGAATCCAGCCCCCGATCAGGCCCCCGATCAGGCCCCCGATCAGGCATTGCGTCTCGCGCCGCTGCGCCCTGACGCGATCGGCTTCGCGGGCAAGGCGGCGGAGGGCCCGCCCTCGCTGATCGGGCTCAGCCGCGAGGCTCTGCACGCGGCGCTGATCGCCGCCGGCGCGCCGGAAAAACAGGCCAAGATGCGCGCCGGGCAGGTCTGGCAGTGGCTGTATCAGCGCGGGGTCACCGATTTCGCGCTGATGACCAACCTGTCCAAGGATTTCCGGGCGCTGCTGGCGGCGCATTTCCGGCTGGACCGGCCGGAGATCGTCACGCGGCAGGTCTCCGAGGACGGCACCCGCAAATACCTGCTGCGGGTGCGGGGCGGGCACGAGGTCGAGGCGGTCTATATTCCGGAGGAAAACCGCGGCACGCTGTGCGTCTCCTCGCAGGTGGGCTGCACGCTGACCTGTTCCTTCTGCCACACCGGCACCCAGAGGCTGGTGCGCAACCTCACCGCCGAGGAGATCATCGGCCAGGTGCTGGTGGCGCGCGACGATCTGGGCGAATGGCCGGGGCCGGCGGGCGGGCCGCCGGAAAAGCGGCTGCTGTCCAACATCGTGCTCATGGGCATGGGCGAGCCGCTCTACAATTTCGACGCGGTGCGCGACGCCATGCGAATCGCCATGGATCCCGAGGGAATCAGCCTCAGTCGCCGGCGCATCACCCTGTCGACCTCGGGCGTCGCGCCCGAGATCGCCCGCGCCGGCGAGGAGATCGGCTGCATGCTGGCGATCTCGCTGCACGCGACCACCGACGCGGTGCGCGACGCGCTGGTGCCGATCAACCGCAAATGGAACATCAGGGCGCTGCTCGACGCCTGCCGCGCCTATCCGCGCCTGTCCAACGCCGAGCGGATCACGTTCGAATACGTGATGATCAAGGGCGTGAACGACTCGGACGCGGACGCGAAACGGCTGGTGCGGCTGATCGCCGGGATCCCGGCGAAGATCAACCTGATCCCGTTCAACGCCTGGCCCGGCGCGCCCTATGAGCGTTCGGACTGGGACCGCATCGAGGCGTTTGCCGAGATCGTCAACCGCGCCGGCTACGCCAGCCCGGTGCGCACCCCGCGCGGGCAGGACATCATGGCCGCCTGCGGGCAGTTGAAAAGCGCCACCGAGCGGGCGCGCAAGGTCCGCACCCCGGGCGCGGCCGGCGCCGATGGTCAGGCGCGGCGTCGGGACTCCGCGTAGGGTTGCAAGGCGGGCTGTCGCCTCGGCGGGCGCGCCGCCAGCGGTCAGCCATGCTCGGCGGCGGCGATCCTGCCGGCCTCGTCGCGACAGGCGCGCAGGTTCCCGGCGTCGATGCAGATCGCGCCCGGAACCACCGGCGTGAAGCGCCGCACATGCCCCGGCGGCGCAGGAATTCACGCGGGCAGGGCCAGAAAGCGCCCCGGCGGACTGTCCGGCTTGCGCTTGCGCCGGACCATCCAGCCGGCGGGCCCGCGCGGCGCGCCGCATCAGCCCCGCCGCCCGGCCCCGGGCGACGCCGGCGCCCGGCATCGTCTTGCGAAAGATCGCGTCGGCGCGGGCCCGGGCGATGCGGCCAAAAAACCTTGCCAGCGCCGCCCCCGCCGGGGCAGGTGTGAAGCGAAGCCGATTTTCGCAGCAAAGGATCCGCCCCATGAGCCACCCGCCCGAGACCATGCGCGCGATAGAAATCTCGACCCCGGGCGAACCCGAGGTGTTGAAGCCCGCCGCCCGTCCGACGCCGGTCCCCGGACAGGGCGAGATCCTGATCCGCGTCGCCGCCGCCGGGGTGAACCGCCCGGACCTGCTGCAGCGCGCCGGGGCCTATCCGCCGCCGCCGGGGGCCTCGGACCTGCCGGGGCTGGAATGCGCCGGGACCGTGGCGGCGGTGGGTCCGGGCGTCACCCGCTGGCATGCGGGGGACGCGGTCTGCGCCCTGCTGCCCGGGGGCGGCTACGCGGAATTTGCGCTCACCCACGAGGATCACGCCCTGCCGGTCCCTGCCGGTCTGAGCATGATCGAGGCCGCCGCCCTGCCCGAGACCTTCTTCACCGTCTGGACCAATGTATTCGACCGGGTGGGCCTCAAGGCCGGGGAAAGCTTTCTGGTGCATGGCGGTTCGTCGGGGATCGGCTCCACCGCCATCCAGCTCGCCTCGGCTTTCGGCGCGCGGGTGTTCGCCACCGTGGGCAGCGAGGACAAGGCGGATTTCTGCCGGGGGCTGGGCGCGGAGCTGGCGATCAACTACCGCGAGCAGGATTTCGTCGAACAGGTGAAGGCGGCGACCGGCGGGCGCGGCGTCAACGTCATCCTCGACATGGTGGCGGGGGCCTATCTGGCGCGCGACATCGCGGCGCTGGCCGATGACGGGCGGCTCTGCGTGATCGCGTTTCTGGGCGGGCCGAAGGCGGAGCTGAACTTCGCGCCGCTGATGGTGCGGCGGCTGACCCTCACCGGATCGACCCTGCGCCCGCAATCCATCGAGGCCAAGACCGCCATCGCGCGGTCGCTGGAAACCAGGGTCTGGCCGCTGATCGCCGCGGGCCGGGTGGGCCCGAGGATCCACGCCGCCTTCCCGCTGGACGAGGCGGCGGCGGCGCATGAATTGATGGAAAGCTCGACGCATATGGGCAAGATCGTGCTGACGCTCTGACCCTTGACGCGATCGCCGGATTCCGGTCGCGGCGGCGCGACCCTGCGTAGGGCGGATCCCGATCCGCCATTGGCGCGGCGCAACCGCGCGCCGCGCCTAGTGTTTCGGGCGAAGCGGCCTCGTCTGGCGCGGGTCGCGCAGGCCTTCGATGGCGGCGCGCAGATGCGCCGCGGCGCCGCCGCAGCCCTGGGCCAGGCATTCCTGCTCCGCCCAGATCAGCATGCGGGTCAGCGCAACCCGCTGTTCGCGCGCGTCTTCGGCCTCTGCAACGGGCGCCGGCGCTGCGGGGCGGATGCGGTTGACTTTCATGGACGAATCCTCTGGCGAGCCTGATGCGAACATTCCCCCGGGGCCAGTGATGCCCATATCGGCAGTCGCGTCAATATTTTGCTCATCGCAATGAACCAATAGTTAATGAAACATGCGCGTTTTGGGGCGCACAGCCGCAATGCCGCCACAGTATCGCTACGGCATCGACCTTGCGGGCGCCCCCGTTCAGCGCAGCGGCGCCATGCGCGCAGGCCGGGCGCAATCGCGGATCGCGTCGGCGCCGCAGCGCCGCGGCTGCAAGTCGCGGGTCAGGCACAGACGCACCTCCTGAATGCGCCGGTCGCGGCAGGTCACGGTGACGCCGTCCGGGGTCAGGCCGGGATTTGCCTCCATGAACGCCTGTTCGATCACCTTGGGATCCAGCGTCACCGCCCGGCGCAGGCGGCGCAGAACCTGCGGGCGCAGCACCCGCTCATAGGCCAGCCGGCTCAGCGCGTAGTAATCCTTCGACGTCAGCCCCGAGCAGCGCCCGTGCTTCTTCCACTGATGCCAGGCCAGCCCGGGCGATCCCATGATGTCGGCCATCCGCGCGCTGTCCGCGCGGCTCGGGTCCCGCCGCCCGCTGGAACAGTATTCGGGCCAGCCGCGCGCGTATTGCGGCCACAGCCCGTGCAGGGTGAAGCCAAGGCCCTTGCCCCTGGCGCATTGCGCCGCGCCGCGCGCGTCGCCCTCGGCCTCGCACCAGCTGGGCGTCCATGACAGCGCCAGCACGTAATAGTCGAAATCCCCCGGCGCGCGGCGCTCCGCGGCGGGCGCGAGCCCCGCCGACAGCAGCGCCAGCAGGGCGGAAAGCGCGATTGCAAGGCGCATGTTTTGTCCCTTTCCCTCATCGGCGATTGCGCCTATATAGCGCGATGAAACTCCCCTCGAAAACCTCAGCTGGCCCCTTGCTCGGTTCTCGGACCGGGAAACAGCTGTATTTTGCACGGAGACAGGATCAATGAGCCTTCCCCTGATGACCAAGGCGACCGCGGTCTGGCTGGTGGACAACACGACGCTCACCTTCACGCAGATCGCGGAATTCACCGGCCTGCACGAGCTTGAGGTCAACGGCATCGCCGACGGCGAGGTGGCCGTGGGCATGAAGGGGTTCGACCCGATCGCCAACAACCAGCTCGACGCCGAGGAGATCGCCCGCTGCGAGGGCAACCCCAAGGCGCGGCTCAAGCTCAAGCACAACCCGGCGGCGATCGGCGAGCAGCGCCGCAAGGGGCCGCGCTACACCCCGCTGAGCAAGCGTCAGGAACGCCCGGCGGCGATCGCCTGGCTGGTGCGGTATCACCCGGAGCTGTCCGAGGGCCAGATCATGAAGCTGGTGGGCACCACCAAGCCGACGATTCAGGCGATTCGCAACAAGACCCACTGGAACGCCTCCAACATCCAGCCGGTGGACCCGGTGGCCGTGGGGCTGTGCAAGCAGATCGATCTGGACGAGGCGGTGCGCAAGGCCGCCGCCCGCAAGGCCCGCGAGCAAGGCGAGGTGATGAGCGCCGAGGACCGCATGAACCTGCTCTCCACCGACGAGAGCCTGGCCGCCCCGGCGGCGCCGCGCATGCCCTCCAACATCTCGGGGCTGGAGAATTTCAGCCTGGTCGATTCGGGCGAGGATCCGCGCGGCGCGGAGGCGGTGAGCGCCGAGGACCTGTTCAACCTGCCCGAAAGCGGCGGCGATGACGACCAGCCGCTGTTTCCGGAGACCGCCGGCGGCGACGACCAGCCGCCGCTGCCCGAGGATGACGGCGCCGGCGATCTGCCGCTGACGGAGGACGCGGGCGCGCAGCCGGACCTGGCGCAACCCGGCGGCGCGGACGCGCAGCCGCAGGATTCCGAAAAGCCCGAAGACGACGCCCGGCCACGCCTGACCGAGAACGCCGGCGACGGGACCGAACAGCCCCGCTGAACCGGGGCCCCGAGCACGACGGGGATCGAGCGCGACGGGGATCGAGCGCGACGGGGATCGAGCGCGACGGGGATCGGGGGCGACATCGCAAAAGCCGGGCCGATCGCGCCCGGCTTTTTCATTGCCGCGCGATGGCCGGCCCGGCGCCGCGCCCGGATCGGGACGATGCAAAAGGCGGGGGCGGAAGGCGGGGTCAGAAAGCGGGGGTCGAGAGCGGGTCCAGCGTGGCGCGCCCGCCATCCACCGCCAGAATCTGGCCGGTGATGAAGCTCGACTGCTCCGAGGCGAGGAACAGCGCCGCGTCCGCCGCTTCGCGCGGCGCGCCGATGCGCCCGAGCGGCGTCACCCCGATCAGCCGGTCGCGCAGGTCATCCTGGGTTTTCATGGCGTCGCGCAGGCTGGCGGTTTCGACGCTTCCCAGCGCCAGCGCGTTGACGCGCACGCCGCGCGGGGCGAGGGCCACGGCCAGCGAACGGGTCATCTGCTCAAGCGCCGCGCAGCTCACGGAATAATGCAGCAGGTCGGGCAGGGTGCGGCGCGCGGCGATCGAGGTGACGTTGACGATGCTGCCGGCGCAGGGCCGGTCGTCGTCCTCGCCGCCGGCCTGGGCGATCATGCGCCGCGCCGCCGCCTGGCTGAGTTCGAACGCGGCGCGCACATTGACGTCGAACAGCTCCATCAGCATGTCGTCGCCGGGCGCCAGCGCCGGGCCGGTGGCGAATTTGCGCGCCGCGTTCACCAGGATATCGACCCGGTCATAGGCGTCGAGCGTCGAGGCCATGAGGTTGGGCACGCTCAGCGATTCGCACATGTTGCATGAAAACGCGGTGATCTCGCCGCCCGATTCGCTGATCGCCGCCACCACCTTGCGCAGGGCTTTCTGGTCCATGTCCGAGGCGACGACCCGCGCGCCCGCGCGGGCGAAGCGGCGGGCGATGGCGTGGCCGACGCCATGGGCCGCGCCGGTGACGATGGCGGTCTTGCCGGTCAGGATTTCGGGCATGCGGTCCTCGCGGTCAGGCGCGGCGGGGGCCCCGCGCGGGCTGCAATCTAGTGCAGATGCGCGCCGGTGGCGATACCGCTGTCCACGCCGCCGCCGGCGGGCGGGCGCGGCGCCCTTGCGTTCCCTTGCGCCTCGTTGCGATGATGGGCGCAGAATTTTCGGGGGAGAGCGCCGCCATGACCGATTCAGACATCCCGGACCCGAAGTCCGGCCCCTATGAGCGGGGGCTGGCGCGCAACCCGGCGAATTTCCAGCCGCTGACGCCGCTGGGGCTGCTGGATCGCGCGGCGGCGACCTTCCCGGACCGCACGGCGGTGATCCACGGCGCGGCGCGGTTCAGCTATCGCGACTTCGCGGCGCGCACGCGGCGGCTGGCCTCGGCGCTGGCGGGCGCGGGGATCGGGCGGGGCGACACGGTGTCGGCGCTGCTGCTCAACACTCCGCCGATGCTGGAGGCGCATTACGGCGTTCCGGCGCTGGGCGCGGTGCTGAACGCCATCAACACCCGGCTGGACGCGGCGGGCATCGCCTTCATTCTCGGGCATGCCGAGACCCGGCTGCTGCTGGTCGATTCCGAACTGGCGCCCGCGGCGCGCGAAGCCATGGCGCTGGCCGGCGTCGCCCCGCGCCTGATCGTCTATCGCGACCCGACCGCGCCCGGCGACGCGCCCGGCGACGCGGGCGAGGATTACGAGGCCTTCATCGCCGGGGGCGACCCGGCGTTTCGCGCCCCCGGGCCGCTGGATGAATGGGACGCGATCAGCCTCAACTACACCTCGGGCACCACCGGCGATCCGAAGGGCGTGGTCTATCACCATCGCGGCGCGCTGCTGCTGGCCACCGGCAACGTGCTGCACGCGCAGATGGGCGCGCATCCGGTGTATCTGTGGACCCTGCCCATGTTCCACTGCAACGGCTGGTGCTTTCCGTGGTCGATCTCGGCCGCTGCGGGCACGCATGTCTGCCTGCGCCAGGTGCGCGCCGCGCCGATCTACGACGCCATCGCCGATCTCGGGGTCACGCATCTGTGCGGCGCGCCGATCGTGATGTCGACGCTGCTGAACGCGCCGGAAAGCGAAAAGCGCGCCCTGCCGCGCGCGGTGCATTTCCTCACCGCCGCCGCGCCGCCGCCCGAATCGGTGCTCGCCGCCATGGAGGCGTCGGGGTTTCGCGTCACCCACCTATACGGGCTGACCGAGGTCTACGGCCCGGCGGTGATCAACGAATGGAACCCCGACTGGGACGCCCTGCCGCCCGCCGAACAGGCCCGCCTGAAGGCGCGTCAGGGGGTGCGCTACCTGGCGCTGGAGGCGCTCGACGTGCTTGACCCGGACAGCATGGATCCGGTTCCCGCCGACGGCGAGACCATCGGCGAGATCGCGTTTCGCGGCAATGTGGTGATGAAGGGCTATTTCAAGAATCCCGAGGCCACCGCCAGGGCGTTCCGGGGCGGCTGGTTCTGGTCCGGCGATCTCGCGGTCAAGCATCCGGACGGCTATCTGCAGATCCGCGACCGGGCCAAGGACATCATCATTTCGGGCGGCGAGAACATTTCCTCGATCGAGATCGAGGAGGCGATTTTCAAGCACCCGGCGGTGGCGTTTTGCGCGGTGGTGGCGCGCCCGGACGACAAATGGGGCGAGACCCCCTGCGCCTTCGTCGAACTCAAACCCGGGGCCGCGGCCAGCGAGGCCGAGATCATCGCGCATTGCCGCGACCGCATGGCCCGCTTCAAGGCGCCGCGCAGCGTGGTGTTCGGCGAATTGCCCAAGACCTCCACGGGCAAGATCCAGAAGTTCGCGCTTCGCGCGCGGGCGCGCAAACTTTCATGACCATGCGCGCAAGCGCGCGAACTTTCATGACCATGCGCGCGGGCGCGCGAGCTTTCGTGACCATGCGCGCGGGCGCGCGAACTTTCATGACCATGCGCGCGGGCGCGCCGGCGCCTGCGCGCCCGGCGTCGTCGTGAGCCTGCGCGCCACGCTGTACGGGCAACTGGACCTCGACGCCTGGTCGGGCGCCGGGGTGTCGCCGCTGAACCGGGCGGCGCTGGGGCTGGTGGTGATCTCGATCCTGCTGGCGGCGCTGGAGACCGAACCGACCCTGGCCTGGATGGGCGGCTATTTCAGCGCGCTCAACTTCGCCTTCGCCATCCTGTTCACGCTGGAATACCTCGCCCGGTTCTGGGTGAAATGGGAAAACCCGATCTATCGCGGCCGGGTGCGTCCGGTGCTCTACCTGTTCAAATGGTACAGCCTGATCGACCTGGCGGCGCTGGCGGCGATCTGGTTCGAACTGGCCTACGGATACGGGCTTGGCTGGGCGGTGATGCTGCGGCTGGCGCGGATCCTGCGGATATTCTCGCTGACCCGCGACAGCGATGTGGGCCGGGCGGTGCGCGAACTGGCCAGCGCGATGAACGCCCGGCGCATGGAGCTGTTTCTGAGCGGGGTGATGGCGATGCTGCTGCTGATGCTGTCCTCGGTGGCGCTGTATCTGCTGGAGCGCGAGGCGCAGCCCGAGGCGTTCGGCTCCATCCCCCGCGCCATGTGGTGGGCGATGGCGACCCTGACCACCGTGGGCTACGGCGACGTGGTGCCGAGCACCGGGCTGGGCAAGCTGGTGGCGGCGATTTCGGCGATCAGCTCCATCGCCATCGTCGCCCTGCCGGCGGGCATCATGGCGGCGGCGTTCTCCGAGGCCTTTCAGCGGGCGCGCCGGGGCCGGAAGGCCAAGGGCCCCGATGCCTGAGACGGACGCCTGCGATGAATGCCTGATCGGGGCGTCTGATCAGGGGGCGCCTAGCCCATGCGCGCGCCGCCAAAGCGCACCGGCACGAGCCCGCGTTCCCATCGCGCCTCCGATGAAAACCGGAACAGCGCCGCCGGGCGGCCGCCGAGCCGCGCCGAGGCCCGCCCCGTGGCCTCGACCAGCCCGGATTTCTTCACCATGCGGCGGAAATTCTGCTTGTGCAGCGGCACGCCGGACACCGCCTCGAAGGCGCGCTGCAATTCGAACAGGGTGAATTCCTCGGGCATCAGCTCGAACAGCACCGGGCGGTATTTCAGCTTGCCGCGCAGCCGGCTGACGCCGGTGGCGAGGATGCGGCGGTTGTCGCGCCAGCCGATCTGCCCCAACGGCGGCAGATCTTCGGGCGCGGGGGCGCCCCGGTCGCGCCACGGCTCGCCGATCAGCCCGGCTTCATACAGCAGTTCGTAGCGCTCCAGCAGCAATTCGTCGCGCCACGGCGCGCCGTCGCGCCCGAAACCGGTGCGCAGGCGTTCGCGCGCGGTCGGCCCCGCGGCCTCGGCCCAGGGTCGCAGGCGGGCGACGATGTCGTCGAGCAGGGGCGAGGCGCGCCGCCGGTCCTCCCAGGGGAAGAACTGGCTCCAGCGCGCCCAGACATGGCCTGGCGGGGCGTCGGCGCGCCGGATCAGCGCCAGATAGCCGATGGACACCGTATGCGGCGCCGCCGGGTCGTCATCGGCGCCGCGCGCGGTGTCGCCGAAGGTGTAAAGCTGCTCCACATAGCCAAGCTCGAAGCCGGTGGTCTCGCGCACCCAGTCGCGCAGGGTCAGCGCCAGGGTGCGGCGGCGGTCCGGGTCGTAGGCGGCGGTGGGCAGATGGCCGTTTTCGGTGAGCAGCACCAGCGGCTGCGCGTCGGCCTCGTCCTCGTCCAGCGCGACGATGACGGCGCTGAGATCGACGGCGATCGGGCGGTTCACGGGCAATGGGCGCGCATCAGCGCGGCGAATCGGTCGAGGAACGCGGCGCGGGCCTGCGCCGGCGGCTTGGGGGCGAGGCGGATGTCTTGCCAGCCATGAAACCGAGGCTTGCCGAAAATGCGATTGGCCTCGGCCTCGGAAAACCCCGCCAGCTGCGTCGCCTCCAGCCAGGCCGAGGCCCGGTCCGCGCGCTTGATCTTCTGCTTCACCGCGCGGGGCAGGTCGGCGGGCAGCGCGAAGCGGATATGCACCGCCGATTCCAGCCGCGATTCAAAATCCTTGTAGTCGATGCCGATGGCGGTCTTGAACGGCGAGATCATGTCGCCGATCACGTATTCCGGCGCGTCATGCAGCAGCGCCGCCAGTTTCCAGCGCGCCGGGCAGGGGCCCATGCGGGCGAAAACGCTCTCCACCACCAGCGAATGCTCGGCCACGGAAAACGGCCAGTCGCCCAGCGTCTGCCCGTTCCAGCGCGCCACGAAAGCCAGTCCGTGGGCGATGTCCTCGATCTCGATGTCGAGCGGCGCCGGGTCGAGCAGGTCGAGCCGGCGCCCCGAAAGCATCCGCTGCCATGCGCGAGGGGTGGTCATGGGGTTCTCCGTGCTCGGTCGTCGCGACGGAGGTCTAGTGCAGCGCGTCCGGCCTGTCGAGCGGGCGGCGGGCGCAAGGTATCGCGACGCGGCGACTCGGGCTATCCTGCGAAACGATTTCATCGGAAACCATAAAGGCCGGAGGCCCCCAATGCGTCATTTCGACTGGCTCGCGCATCACGCCCGCAACACGCCGCACCGGCCGTGCTGGACCGATCTGCATTCGAATCGCCGATTCACCTATGCCGGGGCCGAGGACCGCGTCCGCCGGCTTGCCGCGCATCTGCAATCGGCATGCGGGATCGCCAAGGGCGACCGGGTGGCGATGCTGGCGCTGAATTCCACCGACATGCTGGAAACGCTTTCCGCCTGCGCGCGGATCGGCGCCATCTTCACGCCGCTGAACTGGCGCCTGGCGCCGCCGGAGCTTGATTTCATCATCGCCGACGCCGATCCCAAGCTGCTGATCCATGACCTGGACAACGCCGCCGCCGTCGCGGCGCTGGGCGCGACGCCGGCGCAGGTGATGGCGACCACCGGGCTCGGCGATCCGTCCGAATACGAATCCGCGATCGCGGCCAGCGACGGCGCCGTCGCGCCGGTGGCCATGGATCAGGACGATCCGTGGACCATCCTCTACACCTCGGGCACCACCGGGCGGCCCAAGGGGGCGATCAACACCTTTCGCATGGCTTTCATCAACGCGCTCAGCCTCGGCATTCCGGCGGGCATCGGCCCGGACAGCGTCGGGCTCACGGTGCTGCCGCTGTTCCATACGGCGGGGATCAACTGCTATTTCACGGTGCTGCTGCACGCGGGGGGCGCCTGCCAGGTCATGCGCAACTTCGATCCCGGCGCGGCGCTGGCGCTGATCAGCGACCCGGGGGCCGGGATATCGCATTTCTTCGGGGTGCCGGCGATCTACCTGTTCATGAGCCAGCACGCCGAT